>CAMDLJ010000014.1 GCA_945901665.1 Bordetella parapertussis
TCCACCGGTTTGAGGCTGCGGTCAAAGTGGGAACTCGCTGGCATGTAGCGCAAGGCCACACCGGTGCGGCGTTGTCCCGATGTATTGGCCTTGGCGCCATGGATCATGTAAACATCGTGCATCGACATCTGGCCAGGCTCGAGCTCCAAATCCATCGCTTGTGCTTCTTCAAACGCCCCATCGGCCATGCGTTGGTTCAAGGTCACATCGGTGCGGTCTTCGTGCAAATGGGGATGCAGGTGCTTGCCCTTGTGCGAGCCAGGGATCACCCGCAAGCAGCCATTGGCCCGGGTGCTGGGGTCCAACGCCACCCACACCGTGCAAGTGGCCAAGGGGCGGATGGGCCAATAGTGACCATCTTGGTGCCACGGGGTTTCATAACCTTCGCTGGCCGGTTTGCAAAACACATGACACCCCCACAGCACGATGTTGGGGCCGATCAGTTGCTCAACCAAGTCGATGATGGGCGGGTGCATGGCCAAGTCCAAAAAGGCTTGGCTGCCGCGCACACCTTCATCGTTTTTGCCTTCGATGTGCGCGCTGACCAGCTTTTCAGGTCGCACGCCAGGGTTGTCGCGCAGCAAGGTTTCCAAGGCGTTTTGCACCTTGGACAGCACCTCTGGTTCCAGCCGATAGCTGGGCACCAGACAACCTTGGCTCTGATAATTTGTCACATCTTGGGGACTCAAAAAAGCGCGCATGTTTGTCTCCTTGGACCTCATTCACCCAGATAAGCTGCCCGGACTTTGGGGTCGTTTAATAAATTTTTGGCCGCGCCGCTCAAGGTGATCAGGCCCGACTCCATCACATAGGCACGGTCGGCAATTTGCAAGGCCCGGCGTGCATTTTGCTCCACCAACAGCACGGTCATGCCCAGGGCCGCCACGCCTTGGATCACCTCGAAAATTTTGTCCACCATCAAAGGCGATAAGCCCATGGAGGGTTCGTCCAGCAAAAGCAGTTTCGGTTGCGCCATCAAGGCCCGGCCCATGGCCAGCATTTGTTGCTCACCCCCCGACAAGGTGCCCGCCAACTGACTGCGCCGCTCTTTGAGGCGGGGAAATGTGGTGAAGATGCGGTCGATATCGGCTTGGATTTGGGCCGCACCATCGCGGATGTAGGCGCCCATTTGCAGGTTTTCGAGAATCGTCATGCGGCCAAAAATGCCCCGCCCTTCCGGGACCATGCACAAGCCCTGGCGCACCAAATCCCATGCGCCCAAACCAGCAATGTCGGCGCCTTGGTAGCGAATGCGCCCGGCTTGGGCGCGCATGCCACCGGTGATGGCCTTCAAGGTGGTGGTTTTGCCGGCACCATTGGAGCCAATCAGGCTGACCAGCTCGCCGGGAAAGACTTGCAAATCCACGCCTTTGACCGCTTGGATGCCGCCATAGGCCAGGGCCAGTTGCTCCACTTGCAACAAGGCCGGGGCAGGTACAGACACGGTTTGCCCAGGATGTGCCATGTCAATGGGCCCCGGTGCCCAAATAGGCTTCAATCACCTGGGGGTCGCGCTGGATCTGGGCCGGTGTGCCTTCGGCAATGCGCTGGCCATGATCGAGCACCGTGACCCGGTCGCACAGCCCCATGACCAACTTCACATCGTGCTCAATCAGCAAGACCGTGCGTTGGTCGTTGCGAATTTTGTCGATCAAGGCGCGCAGTTGCAGCTTTTCGGTGGCATTCATGCCGGCAGCGGGCTCGTCCAAGGCGATGAGCAAAGGATCGGTGGCCAAGGCGCGGGCGATTTCCAAGCGGCGTTGGTCGCCATAGCTCAAAGTGCGCGCTTTGAAAGGCGCGTAGGTACCGATGCCCACATATTCGAGCAAGGCTTGGGCGCGCGCGGCGGTGTCGGCCTCTTCGGCACGAAAGCGGGCGGTGCGCCAAATGGCACCCCACACCCCAGCGCTGGTGCGGCAATGGCGAGCGACCATGACGTTTTCCAAAGCGGTCATCTCAGCAAACAAGCGGATGTTTTGAAAGGTGCGGGCAATGCCCGCTTGCGCCACTTTGTGCACCGCACTGGGCTCATAGGTTTGGCCACCCAATTCGAATTGCCCACTGTCGGGGGTGTACAAGCCGGTGATGACATTGAAAAAAGTGGTTTTCCCGGCACCGTTGGGGCCGATCAGGCCATAGACCTGGCCACGCTCGATGCGCAAATCCACGCCAGTCAAAGCCTGCAAGCCGCCAAAGCGCTTGCCCACCCTACGCACGTTGAGCACCGCCTCGCTCATGGGGCCCTCTGACACGGGGACGACTGGCCATGTTCGGGTGTCGGCCACAGGCCACGCGGGCGCCACAGCATGATGCCGATCATGGCCAAGGCGATCAGCAATTGGCGCAAAATTGCTGGGTCAAAACGTCCGCCAGTGAGTTGTTGCAGTGGGGCGGCGATCAAGCGCAGCACTTCGGGCAGGGCGGCCAACAAAACGGCGCCCAAAATCACGCCCGGCAAATGGCCCAAGCCGCCCAGCACCACCATGGCCACAATCATCACCGACTCCATCAGGCTGAATGATTCGGGCGAGATAAAACCTTGAAACGCCGCAAACATGGCGCCAGCGACACCCCCAAAACTCGCGCCCATGGCAAAGGCCAGCAGTTTCAAGTCGCGGGTGTGGATGCCCATGGCCCGGGCCGCGACCTCGTCTTCGCGGATGGCCATCCAAGCTCGGCCAATGCGCGAACGCTCCATGCGATGGCACACAAAAATGCTGACCAAGACCAGGGCCAAAAACAAGTAGTAATAGAGGGTCACCGAAGGCAGCTCGATAAAGCCCAGGTCGAGTCGTTTGGACAGGGGGTGCCCCAGCACCGACACCGCATCGATCGAACCCAAGCCTTTGGGCCCATTGGTGATGTTGATGGGTTGGTCCAGGTTGTTCATGAACACCCGAATGATTTCACCAAAACCCAAGGTCACAATGGCCAAATAATCGCCGCGCAGCTTGAGGGTGGGCGCGCCCAGCAAAGCCCCAAAAAAAGCCGCCAATACGGCTGCCATGGGCAACACCGCCCACAAGCTCAGGTGCAAGCCATTGGGAAACCATGCCATCAAAGCCGGGAAGGTCTCCAGCAAATGGGGAGACGCCAGCAAGCCATATAAATAAGCGCCCAAGGCAAAAAAGGCCACATACCCCAGATCGAGCAGACCGGCATAGCCCACCACCACATTCAGGCCCAGCGCCAGCATCACATACAACAGCGACATGTCTGCAATGCGCACCCAGGCATTGCCAAAACTTTGCAACACCAAGGGAAACGCCAACAACACCACCGCCCACAACCAGGCCTGCGATGTCGAGGTGAAACGAATACCCATGCGCCTCTGCCTCAAGCCCGATCGGCCACACGCTCACCGAGCAAGCCCGATGGGCGCAGGGTCAAGATGGCGATGAGAACCAAAAATGCAAAGATGTCGGTGTATTGGCTGCCCAATAAGCCGCCGGTCAGGACACCGATGTAGCCTGAACCAATGGACTCGATCAAGCCCAGCAACAAACCACCGACCACGGCACCCGGCAAATTGCCAATACCGCCAAAAACCGCTGCTGTGAACGCCTTGAGACCGGGCAAAAAACCCATGTGGTGGTGCACTGTGCCGTAGTTGGATGCCCACATCACGCCAGCAATGGCCGCCAGCACCGCGCCCATCACAAACGTGGCGGAAATCACCGTGTCGGGTTTGACCCCCATCAAGGCGGCCACGCGTGGGTTTTCAGCCGTGGCGCGCATGGCCCGACCCAAACGGGTGGCATTGACCACCCACATCAACACCGCCAAAGAAACGGCAGTGACGCCCAAAATCATCACTTGGGTGGGCGTGATGACCGCACCAGCCAAGGCCATCGGCTCAGAGGGGAGCAAGGTGGGATAGGGTTTGTAATTGGGTTTCCAAATGATCATCGCCAAGGTCTGCAACAAGATGGAGACTCCAATGGCAGTGATCAAGGGCGCCAGTTTGGGCGCATTGCGCAGCGGGCGGTAAGCGATTTTCTCAATGGCGAAGTTCAAGGCCGCAGACACCACGCAGGCAATGATGACGGCCAACAACAAGACCAAAGGGGCAGACATGTCGGGTGAGGCCTCGCGCATCCAACCGATCGCGGTCCAACTGGTGATGGCGCCCACCATGAGCACCTCGCCATGGGCAAAGTTGATGAGGTTGATGATGCCGTACACCATGGTGTAGCCCAAGGCCACCAAGGCGTACATGCTGCCAATGACCAAGCCATTGATGATTTGCTGCAGAAAAATATCCATTCGGTCGTATATGAAATGGGGCTATCGGTGTGAGACCGGTTCCATGTATTTGTCTGCAAGTGAGCGGGTGTGCGCTGGGTGGCTCAGCGGTTAAAGACCATTCTAGACACGCCGGGCAGGACCGGGATCAATGTCCTGTGTTTTGAGGCGGCTATTTTTTTGCGCGCTTGGCTTGGTGATTCGTTTCTCGCAGAGCTCGCATTTTTTCAGCAATTTTGATTTCCAAACCCCGCTCCACCGGTTCGTAAAGGGTGGGCGGCGTCATGCCCTCGGGCCAATAGCTTTCACCGGCGGCAAATGCGTCGGGTTCATCATGCGCATAGCGGTAGGCTTTGCCGTAGTCCAGGTCTTTCATCAAGGCCGTGGGCGCATTGCGCAGGTGCAGGGGCACCGGGCGGGTGCCATCGGCTTTGATGAGTTTTCGCACGCTGTTGTAGGCCTTGTAAACCGCGTTGGATTTGGGCGCAATGGCCAAATACACCACGCATTCGGCCAAGGCCAATTCACCCTCGGGAGAACCCAAGCGCTCATACACTTCGGCGGCATCCAGCGCCAAGCGCAAGGCACGCGGGTCGGCCAGCCCAATGTCTTCGGCGGCCATGCGAATCATGCGCCGCGCCATGTACTTGGGCTCGGCCCCACCGTCGAGCATGCGCACCAACCAGTACAGCGCGGCATCGGGGTCGGAGCCGCGCACCGATTTGTGCAAGGCGCTGATGGTGTCGTAGAACTGCTCGCCACCTTTATCGTAGCGGCGCATGCGCTCGCCCAACACCTTCATCAACCATGCGTCACTCACCAGACTTAGCTTTTCGTGCTGAGCCGCCACCGCCAAGGTCTCCAAGGTGTTGAGCAATCGGCGCGCGTCGCCATCGGCATAAGCGATCAATCTTGCTTGGGCATCGTCTTCCAAGGCAGGCACGGCATGGATGGCGCGGGCTTTGTCAATGATGTGGGTCAAATCGACTTCCGACAAAGGCTGCAAAACATAGACTGCGGCCCTCGACAACAGCGCCGAGTTCACTTCAAACGAAGGGTTTTCGGTGGTTGCGCCAATGAAGGTGAACAGCCCCGACTCGACATGCGGCAAAAACGCATCTTGCTGGATTTTGTTGAAACGGTGCACCTCATCGACAAAAACAATGGTGCGCTTGGGGGCCAAGGAATCTCGCTCAGCCAGCGCCTTGTCCACTGCTTCACGGATTTCTTTCACGCCGCCCAACACTGCGCTGATGGCCAAAAACTGCGCATCAAAAGCGTCGGCCATTAACCGTGCAATGTTGGTTTTGCCAACCCCCGGTGGGCCCCACAAAATGCAGCTGTGGGGTTGGCCCGATTCAAACGCCACCCTCAGGGCCATGCCCTCGCCCAACACCTGCTGCTGACCAATCACTTCGCTCAAACTGCGCGGGCGCAGGCGTTCTGCCAAAGGGGTGTGCGCAGCATTGGCACTCATGGGTTGGTGGTCAACAAACAGCTCAGGGCCTGAGCACTTCGACGCCAGCAGGTGGGCTGAACTGGAAACCAGATGGCCCCAAACCTGGGGGGTTGGTCTCGATCTGATCAAACACCAAAACAGACCGCTGACCCATGGCGTCGGCCATCTCCAAGCGCGCCAGCTGCACCCCTGTGCTTGACACACGCAGGCCCAAGCGCATGGATTGCATGCTTGCATCCTTGGACACCGGTGTGGCCTGCACCCATTGCAAACCCTCTTGATCGGGCAGGGGCTGCAATTGAAAATCTTTTTGCAAGGCACTCACGTCGCTGGCCATGGCAATCACCGCCATGGGCGTGGCACCCAAGGCTTGGCCCTGGCCACGGGCGGTGGCTTGCTTGAGTTCTGCGTCGTAAATCCAAAGCGTTTTGCCATCGGCCACGATGGATTGGGCAAAAGGCTTTTGATAGTCCAGTCTGAAGTGCTGGGGGCGCATGAAGGCAAAAGAGCCCGTGGACTGCTTGGTGCGGGGCGCTTGGCCAGACTTGGACGGCAAGGTCACGGTTTGTACAAATTGGGCCCGTCCACTGCGGGTGTTTTTTAAAAACAAACCCAGGCTGTCCAAGGCATCAGCCTGCACTGAAGCGCAAGCAGTCCACCATGCCATCAGCACAATGATGTGTCGCATGTCATTCGGCCCGGCTGGGGACCAAAATTTCGCGTTGGCCGCTGGTGCTCATGGCGCTGACAAGGCCCGCCTTTTCCATGTCCTCGACCAAACGTGCAGCGCGGTTGTAACCAATTTTCAAGTGGCGTTGCACCAAGGAGATGCTGGCTTTGCGGTTCTTTAAAACGATTTCGACCGCTTGGTCGTAAAGAGGGTCTTTTTCGCCCCCGGCAGCGCCCAGGCCGTCCAGGTCCAGGTCGCTCCCTTCAACCGTGCCGCCTTCTAGCAAGCCTTCGATGTAGTTGGGCTGGCCTTGGGTTTTGAGGTAACTGACCACGCGGTGCACCTCTTCATCGCTGACAAAAGCGCCATGCACCCGAATCGGCAAACCCGTGCCGCTGGGCATGTAAAGCATGTCGCCCATGCCCAACAAAGCCTCGGCGCCCATTTGGTCCAAGATGGTTCGGCTGTCAATTTTGCTGCTCACCTGGAACGCGATGCGGGTGGGGATGTTGGCTTTGATCAAACCAGTGATCACGTCCACGCTGGGGCGCTGAGTGGCCAAAATCAAGTGAATGCCTGCGGCCCTTGCCTTTTGAGCCAAGCGGGCGATCAGTTCCTCGATTTTTTTGCCCACCACCATCATCAGGTCGGCCAATTCATCGATCACCACCACGATGTGGGGCAAGCGCTCCAGAGGTTCGGGCGACTCCGGCGTCAAGCTGAAAGGATTGCCAATGTGCTCCTCGCGGGCCGCAGCCTCGTCAATCTTGGCGTTGTAGCCGGCCAAGTTGCGCACGCCCATCTTGCTCATCAGTTTGTAGCGGCGCTCCATCTCGGCCACGCACCAGGTGAGGCCATGGGCGGCTTGTCGCATGTCGGTCACCACCGGTGCCAACAAATGGGGGATGCCCTCGTACACCGACATCTCCAGCATCTTGGGGTCGATCATCAGCAAGCGCACATCGCGCGCCTCGGCTTTGTAGAGCAAGGACAGAATCATGGCGTTGATCCCGACCGATTTGCCCGAACCTGTTGTGCCAGCAACCAGCACGTGGGGCATCTTGGCCAAATCGGCCACGATGGGGTTGCCCACGATGTCTTTGCCCAAACCCATGGTGAGCATGGACTTGGCTTCGTTATAGACCTGCGAGCCCAAAATTTCACTCAGCTTGATGGTTTGTCGCCGGGCGTTGGGCAGCTCCAAAGCCATGAAGTTTTTCCCCGGAATGGTCTCGACCACGCGGATCGACACCAAGCTCAGCGAGCGGGCTAAATCCTTCGCCAAGCCCACCACTTGCGAGCCTTTGACACCGGTGGCCGGCTCAATTTCGTAGCGGGTGATCACCGGGCCCGGGGCAGCGGCCACCACGCGCACCTCGACCCCAAAGTCTTTCAGCCGCTTTTCAATCATGCGGCTGGTCATCTCCATGGTTTCGCTCGACACCGTGTCTTGTCGGGTCAGCGCACCATCGAGCAAATCTACCTGGGGCAAATGGCTGTCGGGCATGTCTTGGAACAGGGGTCGCTGACGCTCCTTGGCCACACGGGTGCTTTTGGGCACATCCAGCACCACCGATTCAATGTTGACGGAGGGCATGTTGGGCTCATCGGTATCGGGTCGTGATTCAGTGATGGTTTCATCGCGCTCACGGGCTGCAGCTTGGCCCATCGCCAAGTCTTGGGCCAGCTCGCGCTTTTCTCGCCAAGAAGCCACAAAGCCATCGATGGCCGCACCAATGTCTTGCGCCACTTGCACCCAAGAGAAACGAAACACCCAAGAGGCCCCCACCAGCATCAAGGCGATGAACACCAAACCCGCCCCGTTGAACCCCAGCCAATGCTCGCTCACAGGGCCGATGAAGTAACCCACCACGCCACCACTGATGCTGCCCGCCAATTGGTCCTCAAAGCGGTACAAACGGCTCCACTCCAGCGCCGCACTCGACAGCAGCAGCATGGCCAAGCCGCTCCAAAATGCCCATTTGGTGTGGCGCCAGGGCATGTCGGCCACGAGCGCGTCTTCGCCGCGCAGCCTTTGCAGCAAAGCCCTGACCCATACGGACAAGGCCGCCCCATAAGACCACCAAATCGAATAACCCAGTAAGAAAAACCCAATGTCGCTGATCAGGGCGCCCAATCGACCCGCGGCATTGCGCGTCACAGCCCCTGCCCCTGAGGTGGTCCAAGCCGAATCACCAGGGTGGTGAGAAATCAAGGCCAAGAGCCAAAAAGACAGGAACAAAAACCCTGCGGTCAATGCCATTTCTTGGGCAAAGCGACGCCAGCCCGTGGGCTCGGGCCCAGTGTCGCGGTCAGCGTTCAAGGTGTTGAGGGAATACGTCATGTCGAAAACTGCAAGCTTACCCCAGCCAAGGGGTGGAAAGCCCGGCAAAATCCGGGAAAACCCACCCTTCTTACAATGGGGCTTGTCTCCTGACACGGCGATCCACACTTCTAAGGCCCCCATGACCACCCACGCACAAGTCCTCATTCTCGGCTCCGGACCGGCCGGTTACACCGCCGCCGTTTATGCCGCCCGCGCCAACCTGAAACCTTTGTTGATCACGGGTATGGCCCAGGGTGGACAACTGATGACCACCACCGATGTGGACAACTGGCCGGCCGACGTGCACGGCGTGCAAGGCCCGGACCTGATGCAGCGATTTTTAGAGCATGCGCAGCGCTTCAACACTGAAATTGTGTTTGACCACATCCACACCGTTGAATTGGCGCAGCGCCCTTTTCGACTCCACGGCGACAGCGGTGTTTACACCTGCGACACCTTGATCATTGCCACCGGCGCATCGGCCAAATACCTGGGCCTGCCCTCGGAACAAGCCTTCATGGGCCGCGGCGTTTCGGGCTGCGCCACCTGTGACGGCTTCTTTTACCGTGAACAAGCGGTGTGTGTGGTGGGTGGCGGCAACACGGCGGTGGAAGAGGCCTTATACCTGTCCAACATCGCCAGCCAAGTGCATTTGGTGCACCGCCGTGACAAGTTCAAAGCCGAGGCCATCATGATCGACAAATTGATGGACAAGGTCGGCAGCGGCAAGATCGTGCTGCAAGTGCACAGCGTGTTGGACGAAGTGCTGGGCGACGCCAGCGGCGTGACCGGCGTGCGGCTGAAAAGCACCATCGACCACAGCACCCGCGATCTGGCTTTGCAAGGCTGCTTCATTGCCATCGGCCACCAACCCAACACCGATATTTTCAAAGGCCAACTGGACATGAAGGACGGCTACATCGTCACCCAAAGCGGCTTGCAAGGCATGGCCACCATGACCAGCGTGCCCGGCGTGTTTGCCGCCGGCGACGTGCAAGACCATGTTTATCGGCAAGCCATCACCAGCGCCGGCACAGGTTGCATGGCCGCCTTGGACGCACAGCGGTTTTTGGAGCAAAGCAGCTGACCCCCAGAGCCCCTAGGGTGCCGCTGTAGCTCGTTGCCTGATTCTTGCCTTGCCATGGCTCCAGGCCCAAGTTAGCACCCACTTTCTTCCCAGTGGCATCGCTTTGGTTGCAAGGCCATCCGCCGCAGTCGGCCCAAGGATAATTTCAGGCTACAATGTATGGCTTATCTTTGATTAGGGGATAAGGGCCATGCCAAGGTGTGTGGTCCAGGGATACCGCCCCCTTACCGGCGAGGTCAGGCCCGCAACCCGCTTGCAGGCCGTTTGAATGGAGTGTCCACATGGCACGCGTATGTGAAGTCACGGGCAAAGGCCCGATGGTGGGAAACAATGTCTCCCACGCCAACAACAAAACCAAGCGCCGTTTTCTGCCCAATCTGCAATACCGCCGTTTTTGGGTCGAAAGCGAAAACCGCTGGGTGCGTTTGCGCGTGTCCAACGCCGCATTGCGCTTGATCGACAAAAAAGGCATCGAAGTGGTTCTCGCAGATTTGCGTGCCCGCGGTCAAGCCTGATACCACCCCCATCCCTGGCCTTCGCCCCATCGGGTTGAACGCTGAACAAACAGACTGAAAGGATTTCACCATGGCTTCTAAAGGCGGACGCGAAAAAATCAAGCTTGAATCTTCGGCTGGTACCGGTCACTTCTACACCACCAGCAAGAACAAGAAAACCATGCCCGAAAAAATGACGATCATGAAATTTGATCCCAAAGCCCGCAAGCATGTCGAGTACAAGGAAACCAAGCTGAAGTGATTCGGCTTGGCCATGAAAGGAAAAACCGCTCCTTGAGAGCGGTTTTTTCATGGTCGGTCGGCTTCAATGATTGGCTTGAATGCTTGGGCGGTTTGATGGGAATCACGCCTCAGCCCTGGGCAAGCGCTGTTTCACAATCGCGCCATTCGCAAGCGCAAGGAAAACTCTTGCAAAGCCGCCACGCCACTGCCCTCGGCTTTGCGGCACCAGGCTTGTAAATCGCTGGCCAACTGGTCACGCGAGAGGTGGGTGCTCAACCACAGTTGGCGCAACTCTTCGCGCATGCGAACCATGGTGTCGGCATCGGGCAACACCGCGCGGGCTTGCTCCAAGCTTTGGCTGGCCCAGCTGGGCACCTTGTCGGCGTCGCGGTGCATCCAGCGGCGCGCCACTTTCAACACCGATTCGGCAGGTTGCTGGGGCAAGCGGGCAATCTCTTGGGCCACCGCGCGTTGAAGTTCTCTGGCATATCCGGCCATGACCTCGTAGCGGTTGACGATCAGCGCCTCCAAGGTTTTCTCATCCGCCACAGGGCGGATGTCGCCAAATTGAAGCTTGGGCGGGGTTTTCTTGACATGGGCCAGCCCCAGCGTCTCCAGCACGCGGATGTACAACCAGCCAATGTCGAACTCATAAGGCTTGACCGACAACTTGGCCGAGGTCGGGTAGGTGTGGTGGTTGTTGTGCAACTCTTCGCCACCAATCAAGATGCCCCAAGGTGAAATATTGGTGCTGGCGTCGGGTGCCTCAAAGTTGCGGTATCCCCAATAGTGGCCAATGCCGTTGATGATGCCGGCGGCCGTGACGGGAATCCACATCATTTGTACCGCCCAAATGCTCAAGCCCACCACCCCAAACAAAGCCACATTGATGACCAACATCACCCCCAAGCCTTGCCACGGAAAGCGCGAATAAACCCAGTTTTCAACCCAGTCATCGGGGGTGCCGTGGCCATATTTACTCAGGGTTTCGGTATTGCGGGCCTCTGCGCGATACAGCTCTGCGCCGCGCCAAAAAACCGTTCGGATGCCGCGGGTTTGCGGGCTGTGGGGGTCTTCCGGGGTTTCGCATTTGGCATGGTGCTTGCGGTGAATGGCAGCCCAAGCCTTGGTTTGCATGCCGGTCGTGAGCCACAGCCAGAGTCGAAAAAAGTGTGCCGGCAAGGGGTGTAAATCCATCGAGCGGTGCGCTTGGTGGCGGTGCAAATAGATGGTGACCGCTGCGATCGTGATGTGGGTCAGGCCCAAGGTCACGCCCAACAACTGCCACGCCGTCAAATCCCACACGCCATAGGCCAGCCAATGGAGCATGGCCGTGATGGTGGGAGAGTCTGTGATCCACATCGCACTTCCTTTCAAACCCTGTTCAGGGTGTCGTTTGGTATTTTAAGGCGCGGTCCAGATGGCAGCGAAAAAGCCATCTGTTCCATGCAAGTGAGGCCACATGCGTAAATACAAGCCATCCTGGCTACAAACCCCTGCGGCTTGGTCCACTTTGAGTTCCGTCAGGACATCCTTGACCGACAGGGGCACCCACTGCGGGTGGCGTTGGCTGAAAGCCTGGGCCACCGCCTCGTTTTCCTCCACCATGGTGCTGCAGGTGGCGTAAACCAAACGCCCACCTGATTTCAGCAAGCGCGCTGCGCTGTCCAAAATCGCGTTTTGCAACTGCACCCCTTGTTGTACCCCTTCCGGGAATTGGCGCCATTTCAAATCAGGGCTGCGCCGCAAAGTGCCCAAACCCGAACAAGGGGCATCCACCAACACCCGATCAATCTTGCCGCTCAGGCGCTTGATGCGGTCATCGCGCTCGTGGGCAATGGCCAACGGGTGCACATTGGACAAACCACTGCGTGCCAATCGGGGCTTGAGGCCGTCCAAACGGTGGGCCGATGTGTCCATGGCATACAAGCGGCCAGTGTTGCGCATGGCCGCACCCAAGGCCAGGGTTTTGCCGCCACCGCCAGCACAAAAGTCAACCACCATCTCGCCGCGCTTGGCGTCCACCAACAAGGCCAGCAGTTGCGAGCCCTCGTCTTGCACCTCCACCGCACCTTTTTTGAACGCGTCGCTGTCGGTCACATTGGGTTTGTCCAGCAAACGCAGGCCCCAAGGTGAGAACGGCGTTGGCTCACTGGCGATGCGTTCTTTTTTCAGCAGCGCTTGCACCTCTGGGCGTTTGTGCGCCAAGGCGTTGATGCGCAAGTCCATGCCTTGGGGCCGGTTCAAAGCGGCCACGTAGTCCCAAAATCGCTCGCCCAATTGGGCCTTGAGGGACGCCACCAGCCATTCGGGCAAATTGTGGCGGTGCCGATCCAGCAAAGCATGGCGGTCCACCGCGTCGCATTGCTCGAGCCATTTTTTTTCTGGTTCGCTGAGGGCGCTGTGCAAAAAATCCCTGGCGCCCTGGCCTTGTCCTGATCGCGGGCTGTGGGCGAGCTGGTCTTGGTGATGGGCAAACCCCAAGATGGCCATGCGCCGCTCTTTGGGGCCACTGCCCGACGGCGACAAATGGTCAAACAACAACTTATGGCGCAAAACGCTGTAAACCGCCCCCGATAGGGCCGTGCGCTCTCGCGGACCCAGCCCCAGTGACTTGCGGTGTTGCTTAAAAAATTGAGACACCACCGCATCGGCGGAGTGGTCGAACTTCAAAACCTGCCGAACCAAATCGGTGCAGGCATCCATCAGGGCTTTGGGGTGCATGGTGCATTATCGATCCATGGGGAAAATGCGGTTATTGCATCCCCACCTTTGGCAAAGCCTTATGCTGCAAGTCATGTCCAACACCGACCTACCACCCCTGCCCACCCTGCCCCTGGGCCCATACATGCACTACAAAGGCCTGCGCTATGAAGTGCTGGGCGTGGTGCGCCACAGCGAAACCCTAGAGCCTTTGGTGCTGTACCGCGCCGAATACGGTGAACGGGGTCTGTGGGTGCGCCCGTTTGCGATGTTCACCGAAGCCGTGGTGATTGAGGGCGTGAAGCAGCCGCGCTTCACGCCTTTGTCAGGCTAGCTTTTGCATGTTTGTCATCGCGAGGGGCAAAGGAACGTGGCGATCTGAGATTGCTTCGCTTCGATCGAAATGACGGGTCAGGCAAACACCCCAGCAGTCTCTTGCATCTGCGCCGACACTTGACCCAAGTGGTGCAAGCTGTCGCCCAAGCTGAGTTCAATTTGCGTCAAGCGCTTGAAGCAATGGCTCACGATGTACTCATCGGTCACACCAATGCCACCATGCAACTGCACCGCTTCTTGGCCCACATGTCGGGTGGAGCGCCCGATTTGGTACTTGGCACGTGACACCGCCAGTGAACGCTCAGCCGCTGGGGCGTTGAGTTTGAGCGTGGCGTAATAGCTCATGGAGCGGCCCAACTCAAGTTGCATCTTCATATCGGCCACGCGGTGGCGCAGCGCCTGGAAGCTGGCAATCGCCACGCCAAATTGTTTGCGGGTGTTCATGTACTCCACGGTGATGGCCAATGTTTTCTCCATCAAACCCACGGCTTCGGCGCACAAGGAAGTGGCACCCACGTCCACCGCCAGTTGCAAAGCGGCCAAGCCGTCTTGGCTGATGAGTTGTGCGGGGGCGTCTTTCAAATGCAATTCGCTCATGCGACTGCCGTCTTGCGCAAGGTAGGCATGGGCCGTGTCGGTGGCCGCACTGCGCGGCACCAAGAACAGGGCAAGCTGTCCATTCACCGTGGCTGGGACCAAAAACCCATGGGCATGGTCACCGGCTGGCACCAAGCTCTTGTGGCCCGTCACTTCCCAAGCGCCGCCCACTTGCTTTGCCGTGGCTTGGCATTTATGCAAGTCGTAGCGAGCACCTTTTTCGTGGTGCGCCAACACCAGCAATGCCTCGCCGCCGGCCAAACGGGGCAGCCATTCGGTTTTGAGGTCTTCAGGGGCAAAAGCTTGCAGCACACAGGTGCTCATCCAGGTGTGGGCCAAGGGTTCCAACACCATGCCCCGCCCCAGCTCTTCCATGGCCACCATGCCCTCAGTGGGGCCCATGGCCATGCCGCCATAGGCGTCTTGCACATACAAGCCGCACAAACCCAACTCAGCCATGGCTTGGTAGGCGCTGGGAGAAAAACCACCTGCGGCCACCACGCTGCGGCGCTCATCAAAGCTGTAGGCCTTGTCCACCCATTTGCGAACGGCATCGCGCAGTTGCTCTTGGTCATCAGAAAAATCAAAGTCCATGGTTTACCCCAAAACGGTTTGTGCAACGATGTTGCGTTGCACTTCATTCGAACCGCCATAAATGGTGGTCTTGCGCATATTGAAATAGGTGGACGCCAAAGGCGCACAGTGGGCCGCACCCACATGGTCGCCTTGCCAACCGGCGTCCATCGCCTCTTGGATGAAGGGCAAGCTGAAAGGACCAGCGGCCATCATCATCAACTCGCTGTAGCGCTGCTGAATTTCGGAGCCGCGGATTTTCAAGAGGCCTGCAATGTCCAGAGACTGCTTGCCGGACTTTTCGGCGCTCAAGACGCGCAGCACCATCATCTCCAAGGCAATGACGTCGACTTCGAGCTTGGCGATTTCATCTCTGAATCGCATGTCATCCCACACACCTTCGGCTTTGGCGATGCGCTTTAAGCGCTCCAACTCTCGCTTGGCGCGGTTGACATCAGCGATATTGGTGCGCTCATGCGCCAGCAGGTATTTGGCGTAATTCCAGCCCTTGTTTTCTTCACCAATCAGGTTCTCGGCGGGCACTTCCACGTTGTCAAACCAGACTTCGTTGACCTCACATTCGCCATCCAGCAATTGGATGGGGCGCACACTCACGCCCTTGGACTTCATGTCGATGAGCAAAAACGAAATACCGGTTTGTGGTTTGCCTTCGCTGCTGGTGCGCACCAAGCAAAAAATCCATTCGCCAAACTGGGCCAGGGTGGTCCAGGTTTTTTGGCCATTGACGATGAATTTGTCACCGACGCGCTCGGCCCGGGTTTTGAGCGAGGCCAAGTCAGAGCCCGAACCGGGCTCGCTATAACCTTGACTCCACCAGACTTCACCGCTGGCAATGCCCGGCAAAAAGCGCTGTTGTTGCTCGGGCGAGCCAAACGCCATGATGACGGGGGCCACCATCACCGGGCCAAACGGCACCACGCGGGGCGCACCGGCCAAAGCGCACTCTTCTTCAAACAAATGTTTTTGCACAGCGTTCCAACCCGGGCCGCCAAACTGGGTGGGCCAGCCGTAGCCCAGCCAGCCTTTTTTACCCAAAATCTTGGCCCACGCCTGCATGTCTTCGCGGGTCAAGCGCAAGGCGTTGTGCACCTTGTGGGAAATGTGGGCGGGCAAAGAGGCATGCACCCAAGCGCGAATGTCTTCGCGAAAGGCTTGCTCTTCGGGGGTGAATTTCAGGTCCATGTAATCTCTCCATGATGCGCCAATGTTTGCGCTGGGGCTTTTGATTATTTAGCACGACCGTGCGATTTTGCCGCAAAGCCAGCCTGATTGTGGCCTTTCGTGATAATCCACACCATGCGCAACATCGTGATTTTGATTTCTGGCAGTGGCTCCAACATGGCGGCCATTGCCCAAACAGCCCAACGAGAAGATTGGGCCCACAAACACCAAGCCCGTGTGTGCGCCGTGATCAGTAGCCGCCCCGATGCCAAGGGTTTGCAGATGGCCACCGAACTGGGCTTGCCCACCCAAGTCGTGAGCCACCAGACTTACGCCACACAGCCCGACCCTCGGGCCGCTTTTGATCTGGCATTGATGCAAGCCATTGACGACCACCAACCCGCCTTGGTGCTGCTGGCGGGCTTCATGCGCATCCTGACCCCGGCTTTTGTGGCGCATTACGCTGATCGGCTGATCAACATCCACCCGTCATTGCTGCCCGCTTTTCCAGGGCTCAACACCCACCAAAGGGCCATCGATGCCGGGTGTCGCTTCGCCGGGGCCACGGTGCACCAGGTTACCGCCGATTTAGACCATGGGCCGATCCTGGCGCAAGCCGTGGTGCCAGTTTTGCCCGGTGATACAGCAAACACCTTGGCAGCCAGGGTGCTGACACAAGAGCACTTGATTTACCCCAAGGCGGTGGCGGAGATGCTGGTATCTTTGCGCCAATCATTTTGATGGGGTCGTTTCTTGCCAACGCGGAATGAATTGACTTGAAGACCAGGTCGCCTTCGACCGCCACGACCGTCAAGGTTGACGTGACATTGGGTATCGGAAACCTCGGCTTTTACGCTGCCAACCTTGAATTGCGCGGCAAATGCGCCATCAAAAACTCCATTTGGTCGTCCAGGATGCGGCGATTGCGCAAAATAAAGTCTTCCCACAGGGTAGGCACATACGGCGTGTAGAGCAAAGGCATTTTGGCTTGCTCTGGGGTGCGGCTGCTTTTGCGGTGGTTGCAGGCGCGGCAGGCGGTGACCACGTTCATCCAATGGTCCACCCC
>CAMDLJ010000015.1 GCA_945901665.1 Bordetella parapertussis
CTAATGTTTACGTATTGGTGTAGAATATGCCACATAAATGATAGATTCTATGAAACTAACAACTTCTGCCCCCCTATTTCTGATCACTTTTGTCGGTTTGCAATGCTTGTCGTCCCAGGCCCTGGGGCAAGCCCTGCCCGGCCAAGGGGCCCTGCCCCCGTTGATGGCCGAAGCCTTGGCACGCCACCCCCAGGTGCGCATGCAGCAAGCGCTGGCAGCGGCCGCTGGCATTGATGTGGACAGCGCGCGCTGGCAATACTTTCCCACCCCACAACTCAGTGTCGAGCGGGCCAACACCGCCAACGACCCGGCTTTGGTCAACCGTGACGATCCCGTCACCATCTTGCGCTTGAGCCAACCGATTTGGACCGGCGGCAAACTCGGTGCCAATGTGACACGGGCCAACGAGCTCAAGCAAAGCAAAGAGGCCGCTGTTCTAGAGGCGCGGCAACAACTGTCTTTGCGCGTGTTGCAAACCTATACCGATTGGCAATTGGCCCACTTGCGCGGCAAGGCGTTTGAAAACAGCCTGCAAGCCCAAAACAAACTCTTGGATCAGGTCCAACGCCGTTTGGTCGCGGGCGCCGCGACCGAGGCTGATGTGTTGTTGTCCAAAAGCCGAATTGAGTCCACCCAGGCTGATTTATATGGCATTGAGTCGCAAAAAGCCTCCGCCTTGGCGCGCTTGAGTGAATTGCTGGCGCGGCCGGTCACATCGGCCGAGCTCAGTGCCGCGCCCAGCCCCGCTTTGCCTTTGGAGGGCGACGACGCCACATGGATGGGAAAAGCGCAAAGCAACAGCCCCGCCATTCAGCGCTTAAAGGCCCAAGCCTTGGCCACCGAGTCCGAGGTCACCGCGGCCCGGGCCGATATGTCTCCTCAACTGAGTTTGCGTTTTGAGCGCCAAAACGGCAGTTTCACTTACCTGAACTACGGCACGGTTGACCGGGTTTACCTGAGCGTCTCCTCCCAAGTGGGGGCGGGTCTGTCCAGCTTTACCCAGCAGCAGTCGGCACAGATGCGCTTGGCCGCCGCCCAAACCGAGGTCGAGAACGAGCGCCAAAACCTCAGCGAGCAAGTGCGCAACGATTTGACCTTGTACCGCAATTTGTCGGTGCGCATTCCCTTCTTGAGCACAGCGCTGCAATCCACACGGCAAATTCAAGAGGCCTGGGAGCGACAGTTTTTGGCCGGGCGCAAAAGTTGGCTGGAGGTGATGAATGCCGTGCGAGAAATCCAACAAGCCGAAAGCCAGCTGATAGAGGCCCAAACCAATCAAATGCAGCTGAGTTGGCGCTTGACCATTTTGGCCGACGGTGGTCCCCGCCTGCCTGCTGCAGCGATTACACGCTAACCACACACCTCAGAGACGCACACCATGAACACGCTCTACATGACTTTGATGCGCTTAAACGCATTGCAAAACACCGCCAGCGACCGTTTGGCCTTGGTGGAAGCCGTTGATTCAGCTTATAAATCGGTGACCACCGCCAGCGACGCCGAGCTCGACCCGCAAAGCGTGCTCAACACCATCAGCACGCATTTGCAAGCGCCGCGCTTCAAGTCCGTGCGCCAGCTCGACCCGGCCGCCATGCCGGTGCTGGTCCATGATGCACAAAAGGGTTTTGCCCTGGTGCGCGGTTTGAATGCGCGCCAACAATGGGTGATCGAGCGCTTTGATGACGAGCAAAAAAAGTGGTCCGAAGAGGCCCTTGAAGGCAAACCCCAGGGGCGCTTTTTTCGCGGCTTGGCCGCCAAGCCTTTTGAGGCCCACCGCAGCCCCGTGTTTCGCATCATCACCAATGAGATGTGGCGTTCTAAGTCCATCTTCACTGAAATTTTGATTGGCAGCATCGTCATCAACCTGATTGCCTTGGCCAGCTCTTTTTTCAGCATGCAGGTCTACGACCGCGTGGTGCCCACCGGTGCGGTACAAACCCTGCTCGCACTGACCATGGGCTTGATGATTGCCATTTTGTTTGAGTTGTTGCTCAAGCACTTGCGCAGCCACTTTTACAAGGCCTTGATCGACAGCGTGGACCAACGCTTGGCGCGCGCGACTTACATGCGCTTTTTGCAACTTCGCTTGGACCAACTGCCCCGCAGTGTGGGCAGCTTGGCCTCGCAGCTGCGCGGCTATGAGTCGATCCGCTCTTTTCTCACCGCCATCACCACCCAAATGGCAGTGGATGCGCCCTTTGCGATTGTCTTTTTGATACTGATCGGCATCTTGGGTGGGCCTTGGTTGGCGGCCATTCCACTGGCCTTTTTGTTTTTGTCGTTGGCCATGGGCTTTTACTTCAAAAGCAAGTCCGATCGGCTCGCTGAGGTGGTTTACCAGGCCGGCAACTTCAAGACGGGCTTGTTGGTTGAGAGCATCGAAGGGGCCGAGACCATCAAGTCGGGTCAATCTGGCTGGCGCATGCTGCAGCGCTGGATGAACTCCACCGACGAGGCTCGCAGCAGCGAGCTGGAGATGCGCACGGTGACCGAGAACGCCCAACACATCACCGCCGCTTTTCAGCAAATTTCTTACGCATTGCTGGTGGCCACTGGTGCCTTGATGGTCAGCCGTGGCGAGGTGACCATGGGCGGCTTGATCGCTTGCAGCATTTTGTCGGGCCGTGTGCTCACGCCCATTGCCGGCCTGCCCGCCCTGTATTTGCAATGGTCCACCACCAAAGTGTCTGTGAAGATGCTCAATTCGCTTTGGAGCCTGCAAGACGACCACCATGGTGTGGATACGCCGGTGATGCCTGACACCATCCACGGCGCTTACCGTTTCGAAAACGTGACCGCCAGTTATGGCGGCGCGCGCTTGGCTTTGTCAGCGCCCCAGTTGAACATCCGCTCGGGTGAGAAGATTGGCATTTTGGGGCCAATTGGCGCGGGCAAAACCACTCTGTTGCGCTTGCTCAGCGGCATGTACGCCCCTCAAGAAGGCCGCATTTTTTTGGACGACTTGGACTTGGGCCACATCCACAAAGGGGTGCTTTCCGAGCACATCGGTTATTTGCAACAAGACGGTCGCTTGTTTGCGGGCAGTTTGCGCGAAAACCTCACCTTGGGCTTGGTGATTGCCGATGACTCGCGCATCTTGGCGGCCGCAGAACGCACGGGCTTGCTGCAATCGGTGATCCAGTCGCATCCGGAAGGCTTACAGCAAAAAATTTCTGAAGGCGGCTTGGGTTTGTCCGGCGGTCAAAAGCAACTGGTCAATTTAACCCGTGTGGTTTTGCGTGAGCCCTCTATCTGGTTGCTTGATGAGCCCACCTCCAATGTGGACAAAGCCACTGAACAGCGCATCATCCAAATGTTGGCCGATACCCTCAAGCCCACCGACACCTTGATTTTGGTGACCCACAAGCCCGAGTTATTGGTCTTGGTCCAGCGCTTGCTTATCGTGGCACAAAACAAGTTGGCTTTGGATGGTCCACGTGATGAAGTGCTCAAGCGCTTGCAACCCAATACCCCTGCACAACAAGGAGCGCCCGCATGAGTTATGCCGACCAACACAGAAGCTGGCCGATGATTTCGATTTTGTCGGCCGGATTTGCCGCCTTGGCATTTTGGGCTTCTCAGTCAGAGCTGGACCAACTGGTTCGCGCCACGGGACAGGTGATTCCTGATGCCCGAACCCAAATCATCCAAGCTGCAGATGGCGGCGTGCTGTTTGCACTGAACGTTCAAGAAGGCCAAGCGGTCAAAGCAGGCCAAACCTTGGCGGTTTTGGAGAAAGAGCGGGCCCAAGCGGGGTTCAAAGAAGTGGTGGCGCGGGTGGCCTCGCTGCGCGCCATCTTGGACCGCACCAACGCAGAAATCAGCCAAAAGCCCCTGCTATTCAACAAGCAAAGTGCGGCCTTTCCAGAGTTCACCACAGCCCAGGCCGGCTTGTACATGCAGCGCAAAAAAACGCTGGATGAAGAACTGGGTTACTTGCAAGAAGCCCTGGCCAATGCCAAAGAAGAGCTGGAGATGAACCAAAAGCTGATGAAAACCGGCGACACCAGCCGTCTAGACCTGCTGCGCTCCGAGCGCCAAGTCACCGACTTGGCCGGCCGCATCAGTGCCACCCGCAACCGCTATTTACAAGAGTCACGCCAAGACGCCAGCAAAGCCGAAGAAGAACTGGCGACCACCCAACAAAAGCTCAATGAGCGACAAAGCATCTTGAACCACACCGATTTGACCTCGCCCGTCGGTGGGGTGGTGAAGTATCTGCGGATCAACACCATCGGTGGGGTTCTGCGGCCCGGTGACGAATTGATGCAAATCGCCCCCACCGATGGCGGCTTTTTTGTCGAAGGCCGGGTCACCCCCAGTGACGTGGGCAGCTTGAAACTCGGCCTGCCAGTGACGGTGCGGGTGGATTCATTTGACTATTCCATTTACGGCACCCTCAAAGGCCAGTTGACCCACATCAGCCCCGACACCTTGAGCGAACAGGGCAGCCGCGGCGAAACCAATGTTTTTTATCGCATCCAAGTTCGCCTCGACGCCGACCAGTCGCACAACCCGCGCGCGCAAGACATTGTCATCAAATCGGGCATGACCACCAGCTTGGACATCCGCACCGGCGAGCGCACCGTGCTGCAATACCTGATCAAACCGATTTTCAAAGCCTTCCAAGGGGCCCTGACCGAACGCTGACCCCCAAGCCACACCATTTTGGTGTGGTTTTTGCTTATCTTTGGTGCGATGCGCTTTTTGACCTGAAAAGCGCACCTAAATAAAGCATATTCATGGGGGTTTGCGCATGGACGCACCAAAAACAAGCGGCGACGCACTGTTTATTCTCTTGGGTGCCATCATGGTTTTGGCCATGCATGCTGGTTTTGCATTTTTAGAACTGGGTACCGTGCGCAAAAAGAACCAGGTCAATGCCCTGGTCAAAATCTTGGTTGATTTTTGTGTGTCTGCCCTGGCTTATTTTGTGGTCGGCTTTGGCGTGGCCTATGGCACAGGGTTTTGGGTTTCGGCAGAGACCTTGGTGGCCCAAAATGGCTACGAGTTGGTGAAGTTTTTCTTTTTATTGACCTTTGCGGCCGCCATTCCCGCCATCATCTCGGGTGGCATCGCCGAGCGCGCCAAGTTTTGGCCGCAGTTGATGGCCACCGCCGTTTTGGTGGGTTTCGTTTATCCCCTGTATGAAGGGGTGGCATGGAACCAACAATGGGGTATCCAGGCCTGGTTGCTGGCCCACACCGGCGCGGAGTTTCATGACTTTGCCGGCTCCGTGGTGGTGCATGCCATGGGCGGTTGGTTGGCCTTGCCAGCAGTGGTGTTGCTGGGCGCGCGCAGCAACCGCTACCGCAAAGACGGCGCCGTTTCTGCACACCCGCCATCGAGCATTCCTTTTTTGGCCTTGGGCGCCTGGATTTTGATCGTGGGTTGGTTTGGCTTTAACGTGATGAGCGCCCAAACCCTGGAGAAAATGACCGGCCTGGTGGCGGTCAACTCCTTGATGGCCATGGTCGGCGGCACCTTGGCGGCTCTGGCGATGGGCAGAAACGATCCGGGCTTTGTGCACAACGGCCCCTTGGCCGGCCTGGTGGCGGTGTGTGCCGGCTCAGACGTCATGCACCCCATGGGGGCGTTGGTGGTCGGTGCCGTGGCGGGTTTGATTTTTGTCAGCATGTTCACCCTGACCCAAAACCGCTGGAAGATTGACGATGTGCTCGGGGTTTGGCCCCTGCATGGTTTGTGCGGCACCTGGGGTGGGGTGGCGGCGGGTATTTTTGGTTTGCCCGCCTTGGGCGGTTTGGGTGGGGTCAGCTGGCAAGCCCAGGTATTGGGCACTTTGTTGGGTGTGGTGTGGGCATTGGTGGCCGGCACCGTGGTGTATGGCGGGCTCAAAATGACGATGGGCCTGCGTCTCAGTCCGGAAGAAGAGTTTGAGGGGGCCGACTTGAGCATCCACCACATCAGTGCCAGCCCTGATAGAGAGTCCTCCTGGTAAGGGTTTGCCCATGAGTGTGGTTTTTTTGGGTGCTTTTGGGTTGTTTAAACATATTTAGTTTGCACTTTTCATCTTCCTGTCCCACATAATGGACTCGCTTATGTCTTTCAATTGGACAAAAGTGGTTTGGGTGATCGGTCAGTTTCGCGCCTCCGCTTCCTTTGTGTTGTGCTTTCGGGACCCCATCGCTTGTTTTTTAGTGTTTTTTAGGAGTCCCTAGCATGGGCAATAAACTGTACGTGGGCAATTTGCCGTACACGGTGCGCGATGGCGATCTTGAGCAATCTTTTGGTCAATTCGGTACCGTCACCAGTGCCAAAGTCATGATGGAGCGCGACACGGGTCGTTCCAAAGGCTTTGGTTTCGTAGAAATGGGCAGCGATGCCGAGGCGCAAGCCGCCATTGCCGGCATGAACGGTCAGCCCTTGGGCGGACGCAGTTTGGTCGTCAATGAGGCCCGTCCCATGGAAGCACGTCCTCCCCGCACAGGCGGTGGTGGTGGCTACGGTGGCGGCGGCGGCGGCGGTGGTGGTTACGGCGGCGGTGGTGGCGGTGGCTACGGCGGTGGCGGTGGCGGTGGTGGTCGACGCGAAGGCGGCGGCGGCTACGGCGGCGGCGGTCGTCGTGACAGTGCTGGCCCAGATAGTGGTTTCCGCAGTCCTTACGGCTCGGGCCCCCGTGGCGCTGGTCGCAACGACAACAACCAAGGTTATTGAGTTTTCACTCAACACACCCTGAAAGCCCCGTAAGGGGCTTTTTTCATGGCTGTTTGGTCTGGGTGCTTTTAAGGTCGCCTGAACCACGCCCAGGTGGCATGATGGACATGCGCACTTTTCCACTCAAGTCCAATTGCTGCGTCAAATGGTCGTATTGCAGGCGCTGGCCCTCCATGCGGTCGTTTCCGCGCTGTAACTGCACCGCTTGATCGGTGCTCATGCGCTCGCGCCGCGCATCCAAGAAGAGGGATTGGGTTTGCACCACCAAACCTGGGCCCGTTGGGGCTTTTCCTTGGGGAGCGGCCTTTCGCTCGATGCGCACATCACCCCACAATCGCACCTCACTGCCATCGGCATTGCTCTCGCCATGAACCGCCTTGGCTGCTGTTTCATCGCCCTGAGGGGTATACCAAAGCAGGACGGGGTTTTCAAAGCGCAGCATCTGGGTGTCTGGATAGTGGCTCACCGCCAAGGCTTGCAGCCGCGCGCGCGGCTTTCCATCGGCTTGAAATTGCTGCAACACCACACGACCCATGGTGTAGTCAGGCACATGGCGCGGCGCCAACTCCGGCATGGGCGCTTCGGGTTGTGGGGTGCTGCGCAACAAGCCATAGGTCAGAAAAGCCAGCAAGCCCATCAACAAGACAGGCAAATACAAGATCAGCCAGTTGCCCACGTCCAAACACAAATTGACCGCTTTTTGTGCTGTGCGGCGGATGAGCCCTGGCCCATTCACACCTGACTCCAGATGCGCAATTGCCGGGCGTAATCGCCTTTGGCCATCAACAACACATCACAAAACTCACGCAGTGCACCGTGCCCGGCCGATGCCCGGGTCACATGGTGTGCCACCGCCAACACCTCGATGTGCGCGCCTGGAGGGGCACAAGCAAAGGAACTGCGCAGCAGCATCGGCAAGTCTGGCCAGTCATCCCCCATGGCTGCGGCCTGTGCCCAGCCCAAGCCCAGGTCTTTGAGGACTTGCTCGGCCACCACGCATTTGTCTTTGATGCCAAAGAAAGCGCGCTCTAGGCCCAAGGCGGTCAAGCGCTGGCGCAAAGGGGCGCTGTCACGGCCCGTGATCACCACCACCATGACGCCGGCCTCTTGCAACAATTGCAGCCCCATGCCATCCAAGGTGTGAAAGCGCTTGATCGATTCACCTTGGCCGTCCAGGTATAAGCCGCCGTCGGTGAAGACACCATCGACATCCAAAAAGACCAAGCTGACGTTTTGGGCTTGAAGGAGCAACTCCGTGGGAAATTTTTGCGTGGCTTGCATCAAATCACCTTGGCGCGCATCAAGTCGTTGGTGTTGATAAAGCCACAAAGACGCTTTTCATCGTCCACCACCAGCAAGCTGGTGATGCGATGCTCTTCCATGATTTGGGCCGCTTGGGCCGCCAAGGCGTTGACCGAAATCGTGCGAGGGTTGGGCTTCATCACATCGGCGGCGGATATCGATCGCAAATCTTGTCCACTCTCGACCAGTCGGCGCAAGTCTCCGTCCGTAAAGATACCCAAGATTCCACCCTGCTTATTGGTGACCGCCGTGGCGCCCAGCCCCTTTTGGCTCATTTCTCGCATGAGTTCTGTCAAACCCGCTTCTGGCCTCACGGCGGGCAATTGCTGGCCGGTGCGCATCACGTCCTTCAAATGGGTGAGCAACTTGCGCCCCAATGCACCGCCCGGGTGCGACCTGGCAAAGTCCTCGGCCTGAAAGCCGCGTGCGTCGAGCAAAGCCATTGCCAACGCGTCGCCCATGGCCAACTGTGCCGCCGTGCTGGCCGTGGGGGCCAAGTTGAGTGGGCAGGCCTCTTGTTCCACACTGCAATCCAAAACCGCCAGCGCATGCTGGGCCAATGTGGATTGGGCCCCGGCCGTGATTGCCACAATGGGCACACCTTGCCGCTGCAAAAGCGGTAGCAGCACAATGATTTCTTCACTCTCGCCACTGTTGGACAAGACCAAGGCCACATCCGTGTCTTTGATCATGCCCAAATCACCGTGGCTGGCTTCTGCGGGATGGACAAACATGGCCACAGTCCCCGTGGAGGCCAGGGTCGAGGCAATTTTGCGACCAATGTGGCCACTTTTGCCCATGCCCATCACCACCACGCGCCCAGATGCTTGCAACAAAACGCGCACCGCTCGCACAAACGAGGGGCCAATGGTTTTTTTCATCCCCAAAATGGCCTGGGACTCGATGTCCAAGGTGTTGTGGGCCAAGTCAATGATGCGCTTCGCGCCGTTGTCGGCCGTGTTCGATCTCACTGCGTCCCATCGCTGCTGCCAGGCTTGGGCGTGGGGGTGTTCGTTGGGAGCGCTGGACATGGGTTCATTCTATCGATGCAGCCGATTCATCCCTGCGCCATTCTGCAACCAGCCCGCCCTCATTTGCCAATGCAAAAACGGGAAAAAATTTCACCCAGCAAATCATCAGCCGTCATGCCGCCGGTGATCATGGCCATTTCTTGCTGAGCCAAGCGCAACTCCTCAGCCACCAATTCCTGCTTGAGGGGCATTTCCAACAATCCTTTTTGGGCGCGGCCCAACCGTGCCAGGCATGCTTGCAATGCCAGAAGATGTCTTTCGCGTCCGCTGTATTCGCCCTGGTCAGCGCTGGCTTGGCGCCCGACGGTGGCCAAAATCTCTTGCTTGAGTTGAGGCAATCCAGCACCCGTTTGTGCCGATATCCAGATACAGAGGTCATCTTGTTTTAATGCGGATGTGTCTGTGATCAGATCCGTTTTATTCCACACTTGCAAACACCGCTGCTGCGGCCCCAAGCGCTGTTGAATGAGGGTTTGCAGCTGTGCATCGCGCTGGCGGTACGCCACTTGGTCCTGGCGCGACAGGTCATGCAAAAACAGCACGGCATCGGCTTTTTCAAGGTGCTGCCAAGCCCGTTTGATGCCTATTTTTTCAACCAAATCTATTTCGTCTGCTTGATCATCGCGCAAACCAGCCGTGTCAACCACGTGAATCGGCACGTCATCGATGTGAATGGTTTGCACCAACGCGTCACGGGTGGTGCCTGGTATGGGCGTGACGATGGCCGTGTCTTTGCCCGATAGCGCATTGAGCAGGGCGCTTTTGCCCACATTGGGCTGGCCCACAATGACCAATTGCAAGCCCTCGCGCAGCAACACCCCTTGGCGCGATCGCTCATGCAATCTTTCGCTGGCTTGCATCAACTGCTGCAATTGCCCCAACGCGTCGGCTTGCTGCAAAAAGTCTATTTCTTCTTCGGGAAAGTCCAGCGTGGCTTCGACCAACATGCGCAAGCGGGTGAGGGCCTGCGCCAAGGCATGGACTTCATCGGAAAAAGCACCGGCCATGGAACGGGTAGCGCTTCGAACGGCTGCCTCTGAGCTGGCATCGATCAAGTCGGCCACCGCTTCGGCCTGGGCCAAGTCCAGTTTGTGGTTCAAATATGCGCGCTCGGTGAACTCTCCCGGGCGTGCCAGCCGCATCCGAGACACGGAGCCATGTTCCTGGCCGTTGTCACCCATGGCCCTGGCCGCCTCCAAGCACCGGCGCATCAACATTTGCATGACCACCGAGCCGCCGTGCCCTTGCAACTCCAACACGTCTTCGCCGGTATAACTGTGGGGCGCCGGGAACCACAAGGCGATGACCTGGTCCACCAATTGCCCGTTGCTGTCGCACACGGGGGTCAAGGTGGCCATGCGCGCCACCAAGTCCCGACCCAACAGCGCCCTGGTCCAAGCCTGCAAGCCTTTGCCGCTGACGCGAACAATGCCCACTGCGCCGCGCCCGGGTGCCGTGGCCATGGCCACGATGGGGTCCGACCAAGCGCTCAACATAGCGTCAAGCCTACAGCCATGGTGCGCGCCACCGTATCACGGCGCCGCGCAACTGAGATCATTTGCCCAACACACCCATTTGCTTGTTGATCAGCCACTGCTGGGCAATGGACAAAATATTGTTGGTCAACCAATACAACACCAAGCCGGCAGGGAAGACAAAAAACATGACGCTGAACGCCAAGGGCATGATCCACATCAGCTTGGCTTGGACTGGGTCTGGTGGCGTGGGATTGAGCCAGGTTTGCAACATGGTGGTTGCCGTCATCAGCAAGGGCAAAATATAGAAGGGATCTTTGGCCGACAGGTCATGAATCCACAACACCCAAGGCGCATTGCGCATCTCCACGGTCGACAACAACACCCAATACAAGGCAATGAAAACTGGGATTTGGATCGCAATGGGAAAGCATCCGCCCAACGGGTTGACCTTTTCCTCGCGGTAAATTTTCATCATCTCCATTTGCATTTGCTGCGGGTTGTCCTTGAGCCGCTCGCGCATTTCCATGACTTTCGGGTTGACGGCCTTCATCTTGGCCATGCTGCGATAGGCCTGGGCATTGAGCCAATAAAAGGCCAACTTGAGCAACATCACCAAGGCCACGATCGACCAACCCCAGTTGTGCAACAGATCATTGAGGTAATCGAGCAACCAATACAAGGGCTTGGCCAAAATGGTCAGCCAGCCATAGTCTTTCACCAGCTCCAAGCCCGAGTAGAGGGCTTCAAGTTTCTTTTCTTCCTGGGGTCCCACGTAAAACTGAGCGCTGACTTTTTGGCTTTGTCCGGGGGCTATTTCTTTCAGGCTGGCAATCATGCCCACGGAGTACAAATTGTTTTCCACCTTGCGCGCGAAAAACTCTCTGGTCATGTCATTGGGCAAAATCCACGCTGAAGCAAAATAATGCTGCACCATGGCCACATAACCCTGATCGGCCTTTTTCTCAAACGTGGCTTTGTTTTTTTCTATCTCTGAAAACTCCACCTTCTGGTATTTCTGGGCAGGCGTAAAAACCGCAGGCCCCGTGAACGTGGAATAAAAAGCAGACTCGCCGGGAGGTGGATTGCCATCACGCAACAGCTGCACATACAACTGTGGCGTGATAGGCACATTGCCCAGGTTGACCACTTCATGCTCCACCTGCATGGCATAACTTTGGCGTTCAATTTTGTACGTCTTGATCAGCTGAACCTGGTTGACCGGCTCAGATACAAATCGCACCAGCAATTCTTTTTCACCCTCTTTGAATTGGGTGCTGCCCGACTGCCACTTAAACGTGCTTTTGTGGGTGGGCAGCGGGCCTTGGCCTGAAATCAGGCCCGACTGGGACAGGTACAACCGGGCATTGCTTTGGTCCAGCAAAACCACGGCTTGATCTGGCTTTTCAGCGTCGCTGTATTTCAACAACTCTGTTTTGACCAGGCTGGCTCCTTCGGTGTCAAAGCTCAGCTTGAGCAAGTCGGTTTCAACCTCCACTTTTCGGCGCTCGCTGAGGTTGGACGGTCCACCTTGTTGGGGCACTTCGCCAGACACACCCAAACTGGTGGTCGGTACCTCATTGGCTTTGGTGCCATCCGTTGGCTTGTCCACCGGCTTGGTATTGACCGCTTCTTGTGTTTTTACAGGTGCTGGAAAAAATGTGGCCGGCTTGCCGTTGTGCAGCTGCCATTGGTCCCACAGCAAAACCAGTGAAAAGGCAAATGCCGCCCACAAAATGGTGCGCCTGATATCGTTCATGGGTGATTCTTTTTTGGTGTGTCGGTGAAAGAGAAGAGTGGCTTGATGGCATCAAGCCGGGGCTCAGGAACGGGGTCGAGCCCACCCTGGCAAAAGGGCTGACACCGGCAGAACCGGTGCAGACTGAGGTAGCTGCCCTTGAGCAAGCCATGGCTCTCCAGGGCTTGCAGCGCATACGCCGAACAAGTGGGATAGAAGCGACACGACCCCCCAAGCCAGGGACTCAACAACAGGCGATAGGCCTTGATGGCCAAAACCAAAAACGCCTTCATGCCACGCTCAAATGCGTCAACAGCTGGTCGATTTCTTGGCGCACGGCTATTTTTAAGGGGTCTGAACAGGCGCTGGTGAACACGGCCGGGTCCATGGCGGCGCGCAAACGCACCAAATGCGGCACAGGTGCCAATTGGGCTTGTTGTTGGGCAAATGCCGCATAAATTTGTCGGCGCAGTGCGTTGCGGGTGACGGCTCGCTTGGCCCACCGCTTGGGCAGCAAGGCGGCCAAACACAGGCCCCTGACTTGATTCAGGGTTGGGTCTGGTTTGCTCGCCTCAGCGGTAACGGGCGCTGGGTTTGTCGCCCGGTGAACCACAAAATGCTTGCTGCGTGCCACGGGCGGGTATTTCATGAGCTGTTGAAATTGCGCCCACGCTTTGATGCGTTTCAAAGGCTGCATGTCCACCGCCGTGATGGGCTGAGTGGGTGTTCGGCGTTGGTCAAACGGCCAAACGTTTGCGGCCTTTGGCGCGGCGTGCATTGATCACAGCACGTCCGCCGCGGGTTTTCATGCGCACCAAAAACCCATGGGTGCGGGCGCGGCGGGTTTTGGAGGGTTGGTAAGTGCGTTTCATGTCATTCCATTCAGATACCCCGATCCATCGGGGAAACCCATGATTATCCCAAAAAAACAACCAGCTTGTGAGCCTTTCGCAGAAATTAGCGCAAGTTCGCGGCCACTGACATTTTGTTTCTCCTGGCCTGTGGATAAATTTTTAATAACGTTGTTTTTTGGATGGATAATCGGTGATCTGTCCACAGTTTTATGACGCCCTTTGATTCCACCCCCCATCCAACCGGTTCTGGCGAACAGCTGTGGTTGGAGTGTGTGGAAAAGTTGGCCCAGGAACTGCCCGAGCAGCAATTCAATACCTGGATCAAACCGCTTCAAGCGCGGGTATCTGAAGATCAAACCAAAATCACCATTTTGGTGGGCAATCGCTTCAAGCTGGACTGGGTTCGCACCCAATATGCGCAGCGCCTGAGCGCCATTTTGCAGCAGCTGCAAGGCCACCCGATCGCATTGGAGCTGTCACTGTCGCCCAGAGAGGCGCCTCCCAAGCCCAGCCCATTTCAGCCTCAACCAGAGGCGTTCTCCATGGCAGAACCCGTGGCGGACACTGAGCCTGTGAACGGCTTTAAAACCCGCCTCAACAGTGCCTTGACCTTTGACTCCCTGGTAGAGGGATCGGCCAACCGCATGGCCCGCGCCGCCGCCATGCACGTGGCAACCATCCCCGGTCAGCTCTACAACCCCTTGTTCATCTACGGTGGTGTGGGTTTGGGCAAAACCCATTTGGTCCACGCCGTTGGCAACAAATTATTACAAGACCGCCCAGATGCCAAGGTGCTTTATATCCATGCAGAGCAATTTGTGTCGGATGTGGTCAAGGCCTATCAACGCAAAACCTTTGATGAGTTCAAAACCCGTTATCACTCCTTGGATTTGCTGCTGATTGATGATGTTCAGTTCTTTGCCAATAAAGAGCGCACCCAAGAAGAGTTTTTCAATGCCTTTGAGGCATTGTTGGCCAAAAAGTCGCACTTGGTGATGACCAGCGACACCTATCCCAAGGGTTTGACCGATATCCATGAGCGACTGGTGTCGCGCTTTGATTCTGGCCTCACGGTCGCCATTGAGCCCCCCGAGTTGGAGATGCGGGTGGCCATTTTGATCAGCAAAGCGCGGCACGAAGGTGTTGAAATGCCTGAAGAAGTGGCGTTTTTCGCGGCCAAGAACGTGCGCTCCAACGTGCGCGAACTCGAAGGGGCTTTGCGCAAAATTTTGGCTTATTCACGCTTCAACCAAAAAGATATTTCCATTCCTTTGGCCCGTGAAGCCTTGCGTGACCTGTTGTCGATCCAAAACCGACAAATCTCAGTGGAAAACATCCAAAAAACCGTGGCCGACTATTACAAGATCAAAGTCGCGGACATGTATTCCAAGAAACGTCCCACCTCGATTGCCCGCCCACGCCAAATTGCCATGTACCTGGCCAAAGAGCTGACACAAAAAAGCTTGCCTGAAATTGGTGAGCTGTTTGGCGGTCGAGACCACACCACTGTGCTGCACGCAGTGCGCAAAATATCGGGCGAACGCCACTTGGACAATGAACTCAACCAACAGCTGCATGTGTTGGAACAAACGCTCAAAGGATGACCTCAAAATGATCATTTTTGGCAGCTTATTGTCTTTTTTCCCTGTGGATGGTTCTGGCATAAACCATCAGTTGTCCACAGGCAAAGGTATTTTTAACAAGTTATCCCCATTTGACTTGTTGAACTGTGCAGGCTTGCACACATGGTTTGTAGGGGCACAAGTGCTTGAACAAAAAAGAGAAAATACGGTTCTCCACAAAAAAGCCTCCCCTCTACTACTACCTACTACTCTTTATTCATTCATCAAGAGGTTGACATGATCGTCTTCAAATCTTCTCAAGACAAGGTGCTTTCAGCGCTGCAATCGGTTGCAGGCATCGTGGAGCGCCGTCAAACATTGCCTATTTTGGGCAATGTGCTGATTCGAAAAATCGGCTCCCGATTGCAATTCACCACCAGTGATTTGGAAATCCAAATTCGCACCCTGGTCGAATTGGATGGTGATGCGGGTGACTTTGCAACCACCGTGGCTGCACGGAAATTGATTGACATCTTGCGCTCCATGGCCAGCGACCAAACGGTGATTTTGGAATCGAACCAAAACAAATTGCTCTTCAAGGGGGGTAAAAGTCGCTTTAGCCTGCAAACCATGGCGGCAGAAGACTTTCCCTTGGTGCAAGAGTCGGCCCAATTTGGACCGGCTTTTAGCTTGCCCCAACGCACTTTGAAAGAATTGCTGCAGCAGGTGTCCTTTGCCATGGCCGTGCATGACATCCGTTATTACCTCAACGGCATTTTGTTTGTGGCCGATGGCAAGCAACTGAGCTTGGTGGCCACCGATGGGCATCGTTTGGCTTTTGCGTCGTCCACCTTGGACAACGAAGTTCCGCGCCAAGAGGTGATCTTGCCGCGCAAAACGGTATTGGAGTTGCAGCGTTTGCTCAGCGACAAAGAAGGCTCCTTGGAGCTGCAATTTGCCAACAACCAAGCCCGTTTTCGCTTTGACCAGATGGAGTTTGTCTCCAAATTGGTAGAAGGTAAATTCCCCGACTACAACCGTGTCATTCCAAAAGGCCATAAAAACGCTGTGGTCTTGGGGCGCGCGCCCTTGTTGGCCAGCTTGCAGCGCACGGCTATTTTGACCAGTGAAAAATTCAAAGGCGTGCGCTTGACCTTGGAGCCGGGTGCTTTGCGCGTGGTGTGCAACAACACCGAACAAGAAGAAGCCACCGATGAAATTGAAATTGACTACGACGGTGACACGGTTGAAATTGGTTTCAACATCAGTTACCTGATCGATGCTTTGACCAACATGGAGCAAGAGATGGTCAAGATCGAAGTCACCGACAGCAACAGCTCGGCCTTGATCACCATACCGGAAGACAACAACTTCAAATACGTTGTGATGCCCATGCGCATCTGAGCGTTCTGAACTTTCTTTTATTTTTCTTTGAGCGGCCCTTACAGGGTCGAATGCCTTCATGACCGATTCCGTTGAACCCACCAGCCCTGAACCCATTGACCTGACTGCCAAGGATGCCTATGGCGAGGGGTCTATTCAAATTTTGGAAGGCCTGGAGGCTGTTCGCAAGCGCCCTGGCATGTACATCGGCGACACGTCGGACGGCACAGGTTTGCACCACTTGGTGTTTGAGGTGGTGGACAACTCCATCGACGAGGCCTTGGCGGGGCATTGCGACGACATCGTGGTCACCATCCATTCGGACAATTCCATCAGCGTGACCGACAACGGCCGTGGCATTCCCACGGGCGTGAAGATGGACGACAAGCACGAGCCCAAGCGCAGTGCCTCTGAAATCGCCCTGACCGAGCTCCATGCAGGTGGCAAGTTCAACCAAAACAGCTACAAGGTGTCTGGTGGTTTGCACGGCGTGGGTGTGTCGTGTGTGAACGCACTGTCCAAATGGTTGAGGCTGGTGGTGCGACGCGAAGGCAAGGTCCACACCATTGAGTTTGCCAAAGGCTTTGTGCAAAACCGTTTACTGGAAATGGTCGATGGCGTGGAAGTCTCTCCCATGCGCATCACCGGCGAGACCGACAAGCGCGGCACTGAAGTGCATTTTTTGCCCGATACCGACATCTTTATCCAAAACCACGAGTTTCATTACGAGATTTTGAGCAAGCGCTTGCGCGAACTCAGCTACTTGAACAACGGTGTGCGCATCCGCTTGA
>CAMDLJ010000016.1 GCA_945901665.1 Bordetella parapertussis
TCGGCCAAGCGCCATTGCGGGTGGGCTTGTTCCAAGCTTTGCAACTCGCGAAACAATCGGTCATATTCCCCATCGGGAAGGGTGGGTGCATCCAGCACGTGATACAAATGCCCATGGTGGCGCAGCTGTTCGCGCAAATCGGCCATGCGCACGGCCGCTGGTGCAACAGGCGGTTGATCAGGGGCTGGGTTCAGTGCATCCATGGCGTGGCGTCATGGGCTTTTGACAAACCGGGCATCAACTGAAAAGTCGGCGGGCCTGGGGTGTGCCAGCCGAGAGGTCCCGCGCATCCAACGTGTTGTAGAGGGTGCGCAAATCGGTGTCAATGGCCCGCAAGGCGGCATCGGCCAGGGCTTGGCCATTGTCGTCGGTGATGGTGCCGTCCATGGCTTTGGCGAGTTCGCGCGCAGCATGGCACAGCCGGGCAAAGGGCTCTTCGGTGCGCGACACATGGGGCACGTCCAAGCTGAGATTGATTTCGCGCACGGCCGATTGGGCCGGGTCTTCGGCCATGGCGGCCTGGGGATCAAAGGACAAAACCACAATCGGAGCCAGGCCAACCACCGGGGCTGGCAAAACCATTCGACCCGGAATGACGCCAGGCACAAAGCCCAAGCGAGAAGCGTTTTGTTGCACATACCCCGGGCTCCAGGCCGCCCGCGTGGCACGCAAGGTGAAGCTGAGTTGGGCATCATGGCTGCTGGCAAATTGATCCAGCTCGCGCGCGCGGGCCACCACCTCCAGCATGTCGTCAAATTCGACTTGGGCGTTGAGGGCGTCGGCAAATGTCTGCGCCTTCATCACGAACTCAGAATATTCAATCTCGTTCAAGGCCCCCGTGCGGTTGGCCAATTGCATGCCGGCTTGGAAAGCGCTGTAGCGTTGCCCCAGGCGCAAAGGCATCCATTCGCCCGATTGCATGTCCAGGCCTTCAATGGCGAAAAACTTGCTACCCACGCGGGCTGTGGTGGGGGCCACCGCCAAGGCGGCATCCCCTGATACGGGAGATTCCAACTCAATCGGGGCCATCACATCAATCAACGCGTCCAAAACGGGCGGTTTCTCCAGTGTGGGCAACTCAGACGGGGCGTCGTCCCAGGGCGAGGTCTTGAGCGCCGATATTTGGGCAGGCGTCGCCATCGTTGCTGGGGTGGGCTGTTCGCTTTCAGGGCGTGCGATTTCAGCTTGTGGCACTTGTGATTCCAAACCAGTGGATGGGCTTGGCATGGGGGCGACAAAGGAAGGACTCTGCGCGGCGGGGCTTGATCCGTACCCCATCGATGTGCTGGGCATCGGTGGCATGGGCTCCAAATTCGGCTCCACTGGGGGCAGGTCTTGCGCTTGGCGGGGTTTGTTTTTGCGCGAGGTCCAAGTGCTGTGGGCCACCACGGCGACCAGCACCACCCCGCCGGCAATGGCCAAACCGATTTGAAAATTGCTCATGGGCGTGTCACACGGGTTCTGCCAAGCCCACAGCCGACTCCATGTCGACCGCCACGATGCGGGACACGCCCTGCTCTTGCATGGTCACGCCAATCAACTGCTGGGCCATTTGCATGGCAATTTTGTTGTGCGAGATGAACAAAAACTGGGTTTCCTTGGCCATGCTGGAGACCAATTTGGCATAACGCTCGGTATTGGCATCATCCAGCGGCGCATCGACCTCATCGAGCAAGCAAAAAGGCGCGGGATTGAGTTGGAAAATAGCAAACACCAAGGCAATCGCGGTCAGGGCTTTTTCGCCACCTGACAGCAAGTGAATGGTTTGATTTTTCTTGCCCGGTGGTTGGGCCATCACTTGGACACCAGAGTCCAATATTTCCTCTCCCGTCATCACCAGGCGTGCATTGCCACCGCCAAACAACTCGGGGAACATGCGGCCAAAGTGCTCGTTGACGGTTTTGAAGGTGCCGCCCAACAGGTCCCGGGTTTCCGCATCTATTTTCTTGATGGCATCTTCCAGGGTGACCATGGCTTCGTTGAGGTCTGCCGATTGGGCGTCCAAAAAGCCCTTGCGTTCTCGCGCACTGCTGAGCTCTTCCAGCGCAGCCAAGTTGACGGCCCCCAAGGATTGAATTTCACGGTTGAGCCGGTCGATTTCCGTTTGCATGCCGTGGATGCGCACCTGATCTTGCGCCACAGACAGGGCCAATGCCTCCAAATCGGCTTGTGCATCGACCAGCATTTGGTGGTACTGGTCCGACCCCAAGCGTGCCGCTTGCTCTTTGAGTTGCAACTCGGTGATGCGCTGGCGCAGGGGGTCGAGTTCGCGCTCGATTTGCAAGCGGCGCTCATCGCTGGCCCGCAATTTGGTGGTCAAGTCATCGTATTCGCTGCGTTTGGCACCCAAGGCGGCCTCGCGCTCAGACTTGAGCGCCAGCGCCGCTTGCAGGCCCGCTTGTGCGGCCACATCAGACAAGCGCTGCAATTCCTCTTCGGCCTGGGCAAGCTGTGCCGCCATGGATTGGATTTGCTGCTGTGCGGTATCAATGGCCCGGTTGAGTTCGGCTTGGCGGCTCACCAAGGTGCGTTGGTTGAAATCGGCCTCTTGGGCTTGGCGCTCCAGGCTGCGCAGTTGCTCGCGGGCATCGTCCAAACGCCGTTGGGCGGCCATGGCCTGGTCTTCGAGTTGGGCATGCCGTTCTTGACCATCGGCAAGTTGCATGTCAAGTTCTTCGAATTGCGTTTGCGACTGCACAAGCCGTTCTTGCAGGTCTTGGGCCACAGCTTCAATTTCTGCCAAATCCTGGTCAATTTGTTGCGAGCGGTTTTGCGCTTGCTCGGCCAATTGGTCCAATTGCAGGGACGCGACTTGCAAGGCATGGGCTTTGGCTTGCGTTTCGCTGGCAGCCAGGCGTGCGCCATTGAGTTGCAGCCGTGCCTCGTTGTAGGCGGCCTCGGCACGGGCCAATGTGTTGCGGGCCTCTTCATGGATCAGGGCCTGGGCGCGCACTTGTTTCTCCAGGTTTTCAATTTCCTGCGCCCGCGCCAGCAAACCCGCTTGTTCGTTGTCGGGCGCATAAAAACCCACGCTCAATTGGGTGACACCATGCCCCTGCGGCACATAAATCACCTCACCGGGCATCAAGGACGCCCGTTGTGACAGCGCGGCCTCCAGGGTCGGGGCCGTATACGCATGGGCCAGCCAATGCGAGAGCAAGGCTTTTTGGCCCGCATCATGCACGCGCAGCAAATCGACCAAACGGCTGCGTGCATCGCTCGATGGGCTGACCGCGGCAGCAGACGGGCTGTAAAAACTGAGTTTTGTGGGCGGCGGCTCCAGGGCAAAGGCCTTGACCAAGTCCAATTGCCCCACTTCCAAAGCGGCCAAGCGTTCGCGCAAAGCCGCCTCCAGGGCGTTTTCCCAACCGGGCTCGATGTGCAGGCGGCTCCAAAGGGCTTGCAATTTGTCCAAGCCATGTCGGCTCAGCCAAGGGCTGAGCTTTTGGTCTGTTTTGACCCTTTCTTGCAGCGCTTTGAGGGCTTGCAATCGGGCGGACAAATCGGCTTGCCGGGCAGATTCGGTGTTGACCGCGGTTTGGGCCGTCTGGCGCTGACCATCCAGTTCGGGCAAGGCGGCTTCCAAGTCCACAAGCGCCGCTTGGGCCTGTTCGGCCTGGGCTTGGGCCTGCTGCATCGCGGTGCGCGCCTGTTCGACGTGTTGCAAGTCGGGCAAGGCCAAGGCGCGTTTGTCGTTGTCAAGCCTGTCGCGGCGCAACTCCATTTGGCGGCGCTGTTCTTCAATGTTGCGTTGGTCGGCGGCCAAGACCTGGATCTGTTGTTGCACTTGCACCACCTGCAAGCGTTGCTCATTGGTAGATGATTGGGCTTGGCGCACCGCGTCTTCCAACTGGGGCAAGTGGGTTTGCTGCTCTTCACATTGGGCCTGCAAAATTTCAGCCTGCTCATCGCCGTCGGCGCTTTGGCTGGCCAAGCGTTCGAGTTCTTCTTGGGCTTGCACCGATTGATCGTGCCATTGGGCCGCCTGGGCTTTGACTTGTTCAATGCGCGCCTGGGCGCGTTGGCGACCCTCGACCACAAATCGAATTTCCGCCTCCAGTCGCCCCACTTCGGCGCTGGCCTCATACAGCAAACCTTGGCACTGATTGACCTGGTCACCAGCGGCATAGTGGGATTGGCGAATTGTTTCCAGATCGGCTTCAATGTGGCGCAAGTCGGCCACTTTGGACTCCAGGCCGTTGGTGGCTTGCAAGATGCTTTCTTGCAATTGGTTCTGATCGGCCAAGGCTTCTGTGCGTTTCAAATACCAAAATTGTTGTTGTTTCAAGCCCACTTGCTGCTGCAAGTCTTTGAAGCGCTGGGCGACCTCGGCCTGGCGCTCGAGTTTTTCCAAATTGGCATTGAGTTCGCGCAAGATATCTTCGACACGGGTGAGGTTTTCACGCGTGTCGCTCAAGCGGTTCTCGGTTTCGCGGCGGCGCTCTTTGTATTTGGAGACGCCGGCGGCTTCCTCCAAAAACAAGCGCAACTCTTCGGGCTTGGACTCGATGATGCGGCTGATCGTGCCCTGTCCAATGATGGCGTAGGCCCGGGGACCCAAACCCGTGCCCAAAAACACATCTTGCACGTCCCTGCGGCGCACCGGTTGGTTGTTGATGTAGTAACTGCTGGTGCCATCACGGGTCAAGACCCGCTTGACCGCAATTTCGGGGAACTGGCTCCACTGCCCGCCTGCGCGGTGGTCGCCATTGTCGAAAATCAGTTCAACACTGGAGCGGCTGGAGGATTTGCGCGATGTGGTGCCATTGAAGATGACGTCTTGCATGGACTCGCCACGCAACTCACTGGCACGGCTCTCGCCGAGCACCCAACGCACCGCGTCGATGATGTTGGATTTGCCGCAGCCATTGGGCCCCACCACCCCCACCAATTGGCCAGGCAGCATGAAATGGGTGGGTTCGGCAAAGGATTTGAAGCCGGATAACTTAATGGAATTGAGACGCACCGATGAGCCTGTAAAAATTCATAAAAAAAACCACGGTCGTCAAACTGACGGAAACAGGCCAGGATCGTGGGGATCGCGTTCATAACGCTGTTGCCACAATTTGACATCATTTTCCAAGGCCAAAAGCTGGGACACCAACTGCTTCAATCGAGGACGCAAGCTGTCCAAGCTTTCTTTGCGACCCAATGCCTTGAGATGGATGACCTCTTGGGCCAGAACGGCTTCACAAAAAATCGGCACAAAACCTTTGAGGGAGTGCAGGCTCATGCGCACTGCTGTACCGTCTTCACCGGGCAACAAGGTTTCAATGGTGAGACGTTCTTTGGCCAAAGAGCCTGCAAAAGTTTCAATCAAACTGGGCAACAAAGCGGCATCAACCGCATACTGGGACGCTTGGCTTAAATCAAGATGAGCAAAATCTGCATTCATGATGGGTAAAGGGCAGTGTGCGCAGGTATGGGGCTTCCAAGCGGGTGCTTGGTGATGTTGTTAAAGGGATAATACCAGCCATGAATGCCCTTTTAGACCGCTTACAGCCCTACCCATTTGAGCGATTGCGCCAACTTTTTTCTGGTGTAGAGCCCAGTCCTGCACACAAAGGCATCAGCTTAGGCATTGGCGAGCCCAGGCACGCCACACCGCCCATGGTCATGTCGGTCATGAACCAGGCTTTTTCCAGCTTGGCCGCCTACCCCCCCACCGCTGGCGAGGCGAGCCTGCGCCAAGCCTGCGCTCAGTGGTTGACCGATCGTTATCAAGTCAAGTTGGACAGCCAAAACCAAATTTTGCCGGTCAATGGCTCTAGAGAGGCATTGTTTTCTTTTGCCCAAGCGGTGCTCAATCCCCATGCAGGCGCGACGCGCCCTTGGGTGGTTTGCCCCAACCCTTTCTATCAAATTTACGAAGGGGCAGCCTTGTTGGGAGGGGCTGACGTTTATTACGTGCCCAGTGTGGCGCAGCGCAATTTTGCACAAGACTGGGCCAGCGTCCCCGAGGCCGTGTGGGCCCAAACCCAATTGCTTTTTGTTTGTTCGCCAGGCAACCCCACGGGCGCGGTCATGCCCTTGTCAGAGTGGGAATTTTTGTTTGCGCTGAGCGATCGGCATGGTTTTGTCATCGCCTCAGACGAGTGTTACAGCGAAATTTACTTTCGCGATGAAGCCCCGTTGGGCGGCCTCGAAGCTGCCCAACGATTGGGTCGGACCAATTTCAAAAATCTGGTGGCCTTCACCAGTTTGTCCAAGCGCAGCAATGTGCCGGGGATGCGCAGCGGATTTGTGGCTGGGGATGCCCAGATCATTCAAAAATACCTGCTCTACCGCACCTACCATGGCAGCGCCATGAGCGGCATGGTGCAAGCGGCTTCCAAGGCCCTTTGGCAAGATGAGCAGCATGTGCGTGACAACCGCCAGATGTACCGCGAAAAGTTTGCCGCTGTGACGCCCGTTTTGGCCCAGGTGTTGGACGTGCATTTGCCCGATGCCGGCTTTTATCTGTGGGCTGGATTGCCACCTGGTTGGCAAAACCGAGATGACCTTTTTGCCCAGCAACTGCTGGCTCAATACAATGTCACTGTTTTGCCGGGCAGCTATTTGGCGCGCGAGTTTCAAGGCTTTAACCCAGGGGCTGGTCGCATCCGCATGGCTTTGGTGGCGCAAACCGACGAATGCTTACAAGCAGCCCAGCGCATCGTTCAATTTCTTCAACACAACCCAGTCCTTCCATCATGAGCCAACAGCTTCAATCCATCATCGATAACGCTTGGGAAACCCGTGCCCAACTCAGTCCTGCGGCAGCCCCCAAAGAGGTGGTGGAAGCGGTGGACCACGTCATCGCCGAACTCAATGCAGGTCGTTTGCGGGTGGCCACCCGCGAGGCCGTGGGCCAATGGACCACGCACCAATGGATCAAAAAAGCTGTTTTACTCAGTTTTCGGCTCAAAGACAACCAAATGGTCAAAGCGGGTGAATTGGGCTTTTACGACAAGGTGCAAACCAAGTTTTCTCACTTGAGCGAAGCCGAAATGAAAGAAAGTGGCGTGCGCGTGGTCCCACCAGCCGTGGCCAGGCGTGGCAGTTACATCGCCAAGGGCGCCATCTTGATGCCCAGCTACGTCAACATTGGTGCTTATGTGGATGAGGGCACCATGGTGGATACCTGGGCCACCGTGGGCTCTTGTGCGCAAGTGGGCAAAAATGTCCACTTGTCTGGTGGCGTGGGTTTGGGAGGGGTGTTGGAGCCCTTGCAGGCCAACCCGACCATCATTGAAGACAACTGTTTCATTGGCGCCCGATCAGAAATTGTCGAGGGCGTGATCGTGGAAGAAAACTCGGTCATCTCGATGGGTGTGTACATCGGGCAAAGCACCAAAATTTACGACCGCGCCACAGGGCAAGTGCATTACGGTCGCGTGCCTTCCGGATCGGTGGTGGTGTCGGGCAATTTGCCCAGTGCGGATGGCAAGTACAGCTTGTACTGTGCTGTCATTGTCAAGCGGGTCGATGCGCAAACACGCGCCAAAACCAGCCTCAACGATTTGCTGCGCGACTGATGTCGCGCACTTTGCAACTCACCGAGCAACTGATTGCCCGGCCTTCACTCACGCCAGACGACCAGGGTTGCCAAGACCTGATTGCCAAACACCTTGAACCCCTGGGGTTTGTGTGCGAGAGCATCATCAGCGGACCCGACAATTTTCGCGTGACCAATTTATGGGCGCTGCGCACAAGCTCCCAACCCAATAGCCGCACCTTGGTGTGGGCTGGGCACACCGACGTGGTGCCCACGGGGCCCCTGGCGCGCTGGACGAGCGACCCCTTCACCCCCAGCCACCGCGATGGACGGCTGTTTGGCCGCGGTGCCAGCGACATGAAAACCTCGTTGGCCGCCATGGTGGTGGCAACTGAAGATTTTTTGCAGGCCAATCCCAACACTTCGCTCAATCTGGCGTTTCTCTTGACCAGTGACGAGGAGGGTCCCTCAGTAGATGGCACGGTGGTGGTTTGCGAACAGTTGAAGGCGCGGCAGCAAGTGCTGGACTGGTGCATCGTTGGCGAACCCACTTCGGTAGATAAAACGGGTGACATGATCAAAAACGGGCGCCGGGGCTCACTGAGCGGAAAACTGTCGGTACAAGGTATCCAAGGACACATCGCTTACCCCCAATTGGCCCGCAACCCCATCCATGAACTGGCCCCCGCATTGGCCGAGTTGGTTGCCCTGCGCTGGGATGATGGCAACGCATTTTTCCCACCCACCAGTTGGCAGGTCAGCAATATCCATGCGGGCACAGGGGTGGGCAATGTGATTCCGGGCGAAGTGGTGGTCGACTTTAATTTTCGGTTCTGCACGGAGTCCAGTGTTCAATCATTGAAAGACCGCTTGAGTGATGTGCTGGATCGGCATGGTTTGACTTACGCCATTCAATGGACCTTGGGTGGTTCGCCCTTTCTCACCGAGCCTGGCGAGTTGAGCCAAGCGATACAAGCCGCCATCTTGGCTGAAACTGGCATCAGCACAGAACTTTCGACCACGGGTGGCACCAGCGATGGCCGGTTCATTTCCCAAATCTGCCCGCAAGTCATTGAATTGGGCCCGCCCAATGCAAGCATTCACCAAGTCAATGAGAACGTGCGACTCCAAGACATCGAGCCCTTGAAAAACATCTACCAAGGTGTGCTGGAAAGACTGGATCGGCTGGTTGCCGCCCACCACCCATGAACTTGGCTGAACTGATGGCGCAGGGCAGTCACCTGTTGCAGTCTTCCCATGTGGCCTTGGGACAAGGCACTTTGGAGATGGCCGATGAGGCCGCATGGTTGGTCTTGTGGCGCCTGGGCTTGCCGCTGGACACCGACCCGCAGATGCATTCCGACCACCTGTCTGAGGCGCAAATCCAATCGTGTTTGGCTTTGCTGCAACAGCGCATCGACCAACGGCTGCCCAGCGCGTATCTGACGCGTGAAGCCTGGTTGCAGGGGGTTGATTTTTATGTGGACGAGCGCAGCATCGTGCCGCGAAGCTTGATCGCTGAGGTGCTGGCCCTGCAAAGCATTGACCATTTTTTAAGCCCAGCACCCCAGCGCATCTTGGATTTGTGCACGGGCAACGGCAGTTTGGCCGTGCTGGCCGCCATGGCCTACCCCGATGCAACCATCGAAGGCAGTGACATCAGCACCGATGCCTTGGCCGTGGCCCACATCAATGCGCAACGGCATGGCCTGTCCGATCGCATCCAATGGCGCGCGGTGGCCGGATTGACCGCGCCTTTGGGTCAATATGATTTGATTTTGTGCAACCCGCCTTATGTGAATGAACGCAGCATGCAATCGCTGCCGCCTGAATTTTTGGCCGAGCCGCGTTTGGCCTTGGCCGGTGGCCACGATGGGATGGACTTTATTCGCCCTTTGCTGGCTTGTGCACACCAACACCTGAGCCCCCATGGGGTTTTGGTGCTGGAAATTGGCAACGAGCGCGACCATTTTGATGCGGCTTTTCCATGGCTTTCGCCCATTGGGCTGAGCACCAGCGCAGGAGACGACCAAGTGTTGTTGCTGGACCAACAACAACTGAAACAAGCCACATGTTGAATTTCAAAAAAATTGTGTTGCGCCGAGGCACCAAAGTGGTTCTCTCGCAAGCCACTGCGACCATCCAAGTGGGTGAAAAGGTGGGTTTGATTGGCCGCAATGGGGCTGGAAAATCCAGCCTTTTTGCGCTGATCACTCGCCAACTCCAGGAAGACCAGGGCGAATGGTCGATGCCCGAAAACTGGGAGATTTCGCAAGTCGAGCAGCACATTCCAGAGACCGACCAAGGCGCCACCGATTTCGTGCTCGAAGGCGACCTGCGCTTGGGCCGCGTTCTGGCTGAATTGCACCAGGCCGAACAGCGCGATGATGGTGAAGCCATGGCCTTGGCGCATGCCGCTTTGGATGATGCGGGCGGACACACGGCGCGCTCGCGCGCGCAGGCCATGTTGCTGGGTTTGGGTTTCAAAAGTAATGAACTCGACAACCCCGTCAACAGCTTTTCTGGGGGCTGGCGGATGCGCTTACAACTCAGTCGCGCTTTGATGTGCCCAGCGGACTTGATGCTGTTGGACGAACCCACCAATCACCTGGATTTGGATGCCCTGGTGTGGTTAGAAGATTGGCTCAAGCGGTATGAAGGGACCATGCTGGTGATCAGCCATGACCGTGATTTTTTGGATGCCGTGACCCGGGTGACATTGCACTTGGACAATTCACAACTCACCCGCTATGGTGGCAATTACAGCGCCTTTGAAACTTTGCTCGCGCAGCAGCAAGCGTTGCAACAATCGGCCTTTGAAAAACAGCAAGACCGCATTGCGCATCTGCAAAAATTCATCGACCGCTTCAAAGCCAAAGCCAGCAAAGCCAAACAAGCGCAAAGCCGTGTCAAGGCCTTGGAGCGGATGCAACGGGTGGACGCCGTCCTCGATGCCGCCGACTTTCAATTTGAATTCAAGCCCCCAGAAAGCTTGCCCAACCCCATGCTGTCCTTGCAAATGGCAGATTTGGGCTACAGCACAGATTTGGGTGCAACCACCATCTTGCGCGGGGTGGGTATTTCGGTTTTGGCCGGTCAACGCATTGGCATTTTGGGTGCCAATGGGCAGGGCAAATCGACCTTGGTCAAAACCATTGCCGGCGATTTAAAGCTGGTCTCGGGCGAAATGGTCGAGGGTAAAGGCTTGCGCATTGGCTATTTCGCCCAGCAAGAGTTGGACGTACTCAAGCCTGACGACTCCCCTTTGCAGCACATGATTGATTTGGCGCGCAAAGTCTCACCTCAGGCGCGCGAGCAAGAGCTGCGCAATTTTTTAGGCAATTTTCGTTTTGTCGACGCCATGGTGGGTCAAGCCGTTGGCACCTTGAGTGGCGGCGAAAAGGCCCGCTTGGTGCTGGCCATGTTGGTGTGGCAACGGCCCAATCTGTTGTTGTTGGACGAACCCACCAACCATTTGGATTTGGTCACCCGAGAGTCTTTGGGCATGGCGCTCAATGGCTTTGATGGCACGGTTTTATTGGTCAGCCACGACCGCGCTTTGTTGCGCGCTGTGTGCGATGAATTCTGGGTGGTCAGCCAAGGCCGTGTGCAGTCCTTTGCCGGTGACTTGGATGATTACCAACGCATGGTGGCTGACAACACCAACCAAGCGACTGGTAGCGCCAAGTTATCCAAAAAATCAAGCGCTGTGGAACCTACCCAAACAGGGGCACGGCAGTCGCGCCAGCGCCAAGCGCAAATGCGCCAAGACAAGGCAGATCGCCTCAAACCACTGAAGAAAGAGTTGCACCAGCTAGAAGCAAGCATGCAAGCCCTCCAAGCAGAATGGGCGCTGTTAGAGACCCAAATGCAGACGCCTTTGTCCGGTGCCGAGATGGCCGATTTGGGGCGAAAAATGAAAAGCAAGCAGCAGCAAATGGCCCAAGCCGAAGAGCGTTGGTTGGTCCTGAGCGAAGAGCTAGATGCCATGGGCCAGCAGTCAACTGCTTAACTGCTTAGCCCGTGCAAAACTTCAACTGCCCATGCAAATCGCTGGTCCTTGCAGGGCTTTGTTGCAGGTGCAAACCAAAACATAGCTTTTGATTTTGTCTTTTTCTGCCGGTGACACGCTGGCTTTTCGCAGGCCATCCGTGGGCAAATACAGTTTGGGACGCAACTCTCTGGTGCTGGCCTTGTCGTTCTTGTCGACAAATTGAACCACCGGACAAAAAATGGCCCCTGGCAAGGGATTCTTCACCTCAAACACCATGGTCTGCGCATCTCCAAGGGCCCATCCCGCATTGATCTTCAATTGCTTGTATTCGGCAGCCGTCAGCATGACCGATTCAACGGGTGTGGTGGGTTCAAAAAACCAACCCATGGCTTGAACTTGGCAAGTCAGGCCAATCGCGCAAACACCGCTGATCCAACGCAACCAAAAACTGCAGGGCATGAGGCATCACCTGAAACAAAAAACGGGTGACAGATCAACTGTCACCCGCCAATGTTGGTAGGACGTACAAGATTCGAACTTGTGACCAACGGATTAAAAGTCCGCTGCTCTACCAACTGAGCTAACGTCCCAAATGTTCGCCAAACGAATCCAGCGAAGCCGCAAATTATAGCGAATTTTTTGTCAGCTCTCGGTTTGAGATATTGGCCAATTCATTGATCACCCAGCCAGCGGCGCATTGTCCAAAAGTGGCGGTCACGCTGACCACAGAACCCAAGCCGTGGCAGTTCAATCCACCCTCCTCCAAGGGTTGGCATGATGCAGGCGGGGGCGATAAAACCTCTTTGCTGAAAACACATGTCACACCCATTTTTTGCCCCCGAGGTGCGGCAAATTGATGGCGCAATTTTTGACGCAAGCGGGCCAGCAATGGGTCATGGGTCACTTGCCCCAAGTCAGCGATATCCACCCAGTGGGGCAATCGCTTTCCACCGGCCGCACCCACGCTGATGAAACAGGTTGAAGCGCTGAGGGCCCATGCCGCCATGGCCAGTTTGGCGCTGCTTTGGTCACAGGCATCGATGACGGCATCAAAAGAATCACCTGCGATATGAGGCCAATTGTTGGGCTCGACAAATGCATCTACGGCAGTGACTTCGCAACTGGGTTGGAAACTTGAAATGCGCTCTTTCATGGCCAGCACTTTGGACTGACCGATGTTGGCGTCGGTGGCGTGAATTTGTCGGTTGATGTTGGACTCAGACACATGGTCCATATCAATCAAGGTCAGCCGCCCCACCCCACTGCGGGCCAAGGCCTCAGCCGACCAAGACCCCACGCCGCCAATGCCCACCACCACCACATGGGCAGTGGCGATGCGTTGTGCGGCCTCTGGGCCATACAAGCGCTGCAAAGATGTCAACCGCCTGTCGACCATGGCCGAGGCACTCAGAGAGACCTCTCCAAACTCCAGGTTTGGTACTTGAAAGCCAACCAAGCACCGACACCAATGCCCAAGACAGCAGTGAAGGCGTTGAGGCTGAGGGTGGATATGCCGCTGACACCTTGTCCAATGGTGCAACCCATGGCGGTCACGCCGCCAACGCCCATCAAAATCGCACCGACCAAATGGTGGGCCAGGTCGCCCGTTTGCCCAAACCCCTCCCAACGGAAACTGCCATTGAGCAGGGAAGACACGGCGGCCCCGCAGACAACGCCCATGGCAGACACCATGCCAAAGCTCAATACTTTGCTGACATCGCTGTAAAACATCAGCCAATCCAAGATGTATGCCATGGGGGCCACAAAACTCATGGCTTCCATGCGCCCCGAATTGGTGGTCAGATACACAGCCTCCAGGGTTTCGGGATGTTCATGGACAAAGCCCAGGTGCCCGCTGACCCACAGCATGGCCGTGGCCACCAAGCCCAAACCCACCCCAGCGAATACGTGGTGGGCTTGCCAAAAATCTCTGTTTGAGAAGGCCCACAGCGCCAAGATGCCGCCCACCACCAAGCCCGTCAAGGGCCAAACCTGTGGCATGTCCACCCATGCAGAGACCCAGCTGCCCAGATGTGCGCCTGCAGGCATGTCGACAAAAACCATGTCAATGCTGCGATTGCGCCACACAGCGGTCAAGCCCTTCAAGGTGGCAAATGCAGACACCCCCATGAACACAAAAACCACCCACGACTTGAGGTTGCCGGTGCCCATGCGGATCAAGGTTTTGTTGCCACAACCCGACGCCAAAACCATGCCGACACCAAACATCACGCCACCGATCAAGGTGGACAACCAAAGCCACCTGGGCGTGTTGTAGAGCGATTGCTTGGGGTCTATTTGCCCTGACAAAGACAGCAGTGCGAAACCTGCCATGGCGGTGGCCATGACCAAAGCCCATTGGCGCATGCGCGACCAGTCTCCCATATTGACCACATCACTCAAGGCACCCATGGTGCAAAAGTGGGTTCGCTGCGCAATAACGCCGAAGACAAGGGATAGGGCAAAAGACGCCCAGAGCACCCATTGAATTTGATTCGCAATATCGTCCATGTGCAAGGCCGTGGTGGCGATTTATTTCAAACGTGCCAGACGATCTTTGGCCGCGGTGGCCGCCTCTGATTCAGGGTGCGCTTTGATCAAGTCCTCAAATGCTTTGCGCGCCGCACGCATGTCCTTGAGTTCGATATGACAGTTGGCCAAGGCCAACATGGACTCAGGGACACGCGGATGGGGCGCCAAGGCCACCAAACTGCGAAAACTCACCATGGCATCTTTGTATTCTTTCACCGCGTACTGTGCATTGCCCAGCCAAAACAAGGCGCTTGCTTTGTAGCCACTTTGCGTATAGCGACGAACAAAATCGGCCAGCATGGTCAACGCAGTGGCATAGTCGCCTTTGCGAAAGACCTCCAAGGCCTGGTCGTATTCACGCTTTTCAGAGGGCTCGGCCAGAAACTCTCGCCCATCCATGGCCACTTTGATGGGTTCGAGTTTGCGCAATCGGTCATCTTGGGCTTGAATTTTGTCTTTTTGATCGCGCTGCCATTCAGACAAGGATTTGACCAATGCTTCATTGGCGCCTTGCGACTTGGCCAAATCTGACCTGAGGGACTCGATTTGGTTTTGCAAATCCAACAGGCTGCGGCGAAGCACCTGCAATTCGTCTTGGTTTTTGTCGGTGACCTCGCTGCCCTTTTTCATCAACACCAGATTGTCAGCGCGCAAGACTTCAATGGACATGCGCAAGGTCTCAACCCTTTGGCGCAAATCCAAAATCGCCCGGCGCGCTTCATCGTCTTCAAACAAGCCCGCTTGGGCCGTGGATGAAAAGGCAATGAACAGCAACCCGCCAAGGATTGCAAAAACCCGCGTCTTCATCATTTGTAGGCGATCTCAGCCCTGCGGTTTTTGGCAAAAGCTTCTTCAGAGCCGCCAGCCATGGCAGGCTTTTCTTTGCCCAAGCTGACCGCCTCAATTTGTCCATCTGAGACACCCAGCAGATTGAGTGCCTTGCGCACAGCCTCTGAACGCTTTTGGCCCAGCGCCAAGTTGTACTCACGGCCGCCACGCTCGTCGGTATGGCCTTCCACAGCCACGCGGCGTTTGCTGTCTTGTTTGATATAGGCCGCATGTTTTTCAATCACCGCCTGAAACTCGGGCTTGATGGCAAAACTGTCGTAGTCAAAGTAAATGACCAGGGCCACACCCGCTGGACCACTGGGCACAGCAGCCAATGGACGCGCGTCAACGGTGGCCACAGCCGAACGGGCCGGGGGCGGTGCTGGGGCTGGTGCCGCAGCTGCAGCCGCGGCCACTTGCGTGCCTGCTTTGTCCTCGACGGGTACCTCATTGAGCTTGACCGGGGAAGAGCAAGCCACGAGCAGGGCCAGGGTGGCCAAAAGGCAAAGGGTTTTTTTCATTTGTAGTACTCCTAAAAAATCACTGCTTTAAAAACGGGCCCCAATGGGGTTCTCGAATATCACCATTTTGCCCGGCCAACCTGGCCTTGATGCGACCGTCAACCGTGGTGGTCATCAATGCTTCGCGGCCTTGTAACTGTGTTGAGTAGACAATCAAGCGACCATTGGGCGAAAAACTGGGCCGCTCATCCGGGCTGGTGTCTGTGATGGATTGAACGGTTTCAGACTTGAGGTCCATGACCTGCAATTTGAACTGGCCATTGATGCGAGAAATATACGCCATCCAACGCCCATCAGGGCTGATGGCCGGGGAGATGTTGTAGGTGCCGGAAAAGGTCACCCGTTGCACCGGCCCGCCCATGGTGGGTGTGCGATAGATTTGCGGCGAACCACCCCGGTCACTGACAAAATAAAAGGCAGAGCCATCAGGGAAAAAAGCGGGCTCGGTGTCGATGCTGTTGGATTGTGTCAGCCTGCGCGGCTCTCCACCCTGTGCCGGTATCAGGTAAATTTGCGAGCCCCCATCTCGGCTGAGGGTCACGGCCAGGCTGCGACCATCGGGTGCCCAGACCGGGGCGCTGTTGTTGCCCTTGAAATTGGCCAATACGCGTCGTTTTCCAGAGTACACATCGTGCACATACACCACAGGCTTGCGTGCCTCAAAAGAGACGTAAGCCAACTCTTGCCCATTGGGTGACCAGTTGGGTGAAATGATGGGCTCAGGACTGGTCAATGCGGCTTGGGCGTTTTCACCATCGGCATCGGCCACCCAAAGACTGAACCGGGTGCCCAATTTGGTCACGTATGCAATGCGGGTAGAGAAAACGCCTTTTTCACCCGTCAGTTTTTCGTAAATGAAGTCAGACATGCGGTGGGCGATCATGCGCAGATCGCCGGTGGGCGTGGCGTAACTTTGCCCGCCCAAGTCTTGGCCACGCACCACATCCCACAATCTGAAGCGAATGTCAAAACGACCATCAGCCAATTTGGTGACGCTGCCAGTGAGCAGGGCTTCATCGCCTTTTTGTTTCAAGGATGTGAAATCAGGCCTGGCCAACTCGTCCAATGGAGAGGTCAAGGCATTGCCCCGGAATTGGCCACTGCGCTCCAAATCTGCTTGCACGATGGCTGATATTTTTTGGGGAGAGGCCTCTTCACCGCGCATCGGGGCGATGGCAATCGGTATTTGGGTCAGCCCCACACCGGAAACCTCAACCCTGAATTGCGCAAAAGCGGGCCACGCCAGCAGACATTGCGCTAGCAATATCCAAGAAAGAAGCCGAACTGCAAAGGGGTGGCGACGGTCAAACAAGGTCAGATGATTGGAAGACAGAGCAAACGCTATAGTAGCACCATCGTTCATGCATCCCACTTTCTGTGCCCACCCCCACGCTCCATAAACGCTTGTTTGGTTATGCCAAGGCTTACAAAT
>CAMDLJ010000017.1 GCA_945901665.1 Bordetella parapertussis
GATCAGATTGCCTTGACGGGTCCAGCGAACCAGCACAAAAATGCCACAAGCAACCAGCACCTGACCCAACTCAACCCCGAGGTTGAAACCCAATAAGTTGATGATAGGGAAGCGTCCGCCTTGAGTAAAGTTGGACATGGACAACGCAAAGCCCAGGCCGTGGACCAAGCCAAATGCGAAAACAATGACCGATTCCAAAGCGAAGTGCCATTGGATTCCTCGGTAACGCAAGAAGGATATGGCAACAATGCTGGCAGCAATCAGTGGTTCGATGATGTGGGGGGGCGCATAGAAGATGCCATAAAGGGAGAGTGAATAGGTCAAGCCGTGGGCCACAGTGAAAACGCTTAGCAGTCCAATCCAGCGACGCAGGTTCACGCCCGCAGACAACAGGGTGATCACAAACAGCAGGTGGTCAAAGCCCAAAAGAAAATGCAACAAACCTTCACGAAGTAAGTGCATGAAGGTTTCCCATCTTCCCAACAAAAAAACATGCTCTGGGTTTCGGGGGCTGAGGATGGCGGTCTCTGTTTCATCGACGCGCCTGACCTGCAGCCAGTAGCTTTTTTGCATGGATTCGGTGAGTTCGCCCTCGAGCCAATGCAGTCGCACTGACACGGGGTTGTGGCTGGCGGACAGGCCGGGGACGCTGATGCGACGACCCCACTCCAATTGGTTGGTGCTTTTGTTGTCATCGGCATGGACAGATACCATCAAGTCTTCGTGCACCGCCGTGGACTCAAGTCCCTTGACAGTGATGGTCATCCCCTTGCCCAGCTGAGCCAGTATCTCTGTGCGGTGGCGAATAATTTCCTCGGGCTGCAGCAAACCGTCCCCATTGTCATCAACGCCTTTTAAAACGCCGACATCGACGCCAATCAGCACCACCAATTGATCGTTGAGCAGGTTGATGGCTCCTTGCCCAGCCGACACAAGGTGCGCTTGTGCAGCGCCCACGCACAAGCCAAAACCAAGTAACAGCTCAACAATGGGGACGAAATACTTTTTAGAGCAGGTCAAAAAAATTGAAGTCCCGAAATCGGAGATGCTTGAAAGTCAATTGTTCTCGCTGGAGGTATAGCCCCAGGTGGCAGGACTGCTGCCCCAAACACAGCGACCAATATACGGATAGGTATCGGTCATGAAATAGTGATAAACAGCTGTGGTGGGCGACTCTGGGGTGACGCCGAAGCGGCCATTGCAAGCGTCAAGATCACCTTGCACCGTGGTGGGATCGAATACCCAGTCTTGAACAAAAGTGCCATAGGGTGCCACGCTGGCTGAAGGACGGTCGGTATAGCCTGCTGCAGCGAGTTCAGCGGCGGTGCGAACCCGGTAGTTCGCCTTCATGACGGAGAGACCGCCACTGGTACTGGTTCGGTTTGTGTAGCCATAGCGCGCATAGATGGGGAACCCGTCTGATGCAAAGCCGATCAAAGTCATGGTTGCATTGCCCTTGCCGAGACGCGAGACATGGCCCTCAGGGATGCCGTGGTAGTGGTAATAACCATAAAAAGCATTGGAGCCCCCACTCATGGTCGGTTGGTTATGGGCGTTGCTGGGGTCAAGTCCAATGTCTTGGTAGTAGTTCTTGCCTTCCACGTTGTATGTTCTGGATGATGAAACATAGGTTTCAGCAGTGCCCGGTTCTACTTTCACCCCATTGTTCAAGTAGGCAAAGCTGACCAAAGTGCATCCTGTGGCCAGCGTATCACCGCTGGCGAGTTTTGCGTAGCAGGCTGTATTGTTGTAGCCGGAGGTGCCAGTCACGTAGCTTGTGGAAATCGTTCCGGCGTAGGGCAAGGTTTTGCTGACAGACTTGGCACCGATCAAGTTGGGGTTGCCGGAAAAATAGGGCGAAGATGTGTATCCACTCAGTCCGTTCGAAAAAAATGTGGATGAGATGTGGTCCGGTAGCGCGTTTGAGGTGATGGTCCTGGTAGTGGTTCCGGTGCAGGTGATGGTCGATTGGCTGCTGCCGGTGGTGGCCGCCCCCGCCGTGCTGGTGTAGTTGATGGTTGGCACATTGCCCGCGCCTGAGGCAGTTTCGTTGGTGTAGTTGCAATAGGAGGCATAAGTGGGGTATGCCGTGATGTGGCTGCTGTTGGCCGTAGCGCTCAAAACGGTACCAGCAGCATTGTTAAACGGCCCTGCGTTGGGGATGGTGGATGCGGATGCACTCGAGGTGGCCAGGGTGGTTCCACTGTCGTTTTTGGCTGCCACGGTACAGGTGTAGGTTTTGCCATTGGTCAGGCCCGTGACCGCAATCGGGCTGTTGCCTGTTGCTGCGACGGTCGTGCCGCCATCAGATGACGTGCAAGTGGCGGTGTAGGAGGAAGCGTAGGTGCTCAAACTTGCCAACGCGGACACCTTGCCGCCGATGAAGTTAAAGGCAACACTGATGCGCTGGTCACCAGGGAGAACGCCCAAAATGGTGGGTGTTGTGGCACTGGTTCCACTGGAACTGGTGCTTGAACTTGATCCACCACCCCCGCAGGCAGATAAGATGAGGGATGCCGTAATACAAAAGAATACGTATTTGTTAAATTTGCTTTTCATGCGCGAACCTTTCAAATTTAGACCGCACAGATTTTAGTTATTTAATCGAAGACTGCAACTGCAATCGCTTTAGCACTGCGGCAAATCTTGGCACGGCTGCATCTGCAGGAGCGTTACCTCAGATCTGCGGATACGCGGGTATTAGCCTCAGACGGGACTTCACTCAAATGCGGAAGTGGTTGTGCAGCAAATCAATTTTTGCGCATAGATGGTCTTCACAAAAGGCTGAAGGGCCAGTTGCATGGGGCGCCCAAAGCGCGGCATGCCATCGGCATTTCTCTTGGCCATCCACACCTCGGGTTGAGCCACCATGGCCTTGTAGGAGGCCATCAAGGCGCCGCCATGCTCCATGTGGGCTTGGGCGTTTTGCGGCGCCAATTGGGTGGCTTGTTCCAAGCTGTGCAGTGCGGATTCAAATTGCTGCATTTCTTTCAACAGACGGCCACGGTGGAGGTGGGCGAGTGCCAAATGGGGGTCCAGGGCAATGGCTTTTTCAAAGCTGACCAGTGCCAATTCTGGTTTTTTCATTTGTTGAAGCGCCAATCCACGCTCATTGTGTGCCTGGGAAAATGCGGGTTTGATCTCAATGGCTTTGTCAAAGCTGTCCATGGCCGCTTGAGGGGACTTTATTTCTAACAAACTTCTGCCCCGGGCATGAAAAGCCAGCGCGTCTTGCGGGTTGGCGTCAATGGCCTGGTCAAAACTTTTGATGGCTTCGTCCCATTTGCGCACCGCATGCAAGGCCTGGCCGCGGTCAAAGTACATGGACGCATCACCAGCCTTTAACTCAATGGCGCGGTTGTAACTGGCAATGGCGGCATCCCATTTTTTGAGTTGGGCCAAGGCTTTGCCGTGAGCATGGTGAATGTGGGCATCGTTGGGTTGCAAGGCACTGGCTCGCTGGTAGCTGCTTTGGGCTTCATCCCATTGCTTGAGCGCCAACAAAGATTGGGCACGACCCAAGTGGGAACCGGCATGCGTTTTGTCCAATAGGATGGATTTTTCATAGCTGGCCAAGGCCGGCGCCCAATGCTGCAGTTCATTGAGGGCCTCGCCTTTTTGAAAGTGAGCCATGGCATGGTTGGGCTCCAGTGCAATGGCTTTGTCGTAGCTGTGGATGGCCTCTCGCAAATCCAAGTCCGCCACAATGGTCCAGTTGCTGGCCGCCCCCGCAGTTGCTGCGCAAAAAGACAAGAGAATGCTTGTGGCGTATTTGTTCATGGCTGAACTCCGTCAAAGTTAGGGCAGGGTGTCGAAAAACCAGCTTGTTCCATGGTTAAGCAAATAGTGGGCCCGGCTGTTTTGACAGTCTGAACAGAGGTAAACCACGAAGGTCTCTGCGCTCAGGCCGCATACCAAGCTCAAACCCTGCGGTGTTGACACCTAGTCTTTTCTAGACAGGACGTTTCCCCGCGGGGAATTAGAGACAACCTGGGATAAAACTTGTCAATCTCAGGGGTGTGTGCTGTGTATAGTTGATCGGTTGAAACGGCATGATCAATGCGAGCCTGGGGCTTGTGTTTCATCCAAACCACAAACTTTTATACCCAATGGAACACCTCATTCATTTCACGTCCCAAGGCCACCAACTGGCCGGTGTTTTGCAAATCCCCGACAACTTGCCGCCGGGCCAAAAATGCGCCGCCATTGTGGTGCTGCACGGGTTTGGCAGCAACAAGAATGGCGGCATTTCAATGGCCGCGTCTAAGTTGTTTGCTTCCTTGGGCTATGTCACCTTGCGCTTTGACATGCGCGGCTGCGGTGACAGCCAAGGTGAGCGCGGAAAAGTCATTTGCATGGAGCAGGTACAAGACACCCAGGCCGCGATTGACTTTTTACAAACCCGTGTCGAGGTCGACGCCTCCCGCATCGGTGTGATGGGCCACAGCTTTGGCGCTGCCGTGGCCATCTACACGGCTGGCATCGATCAACGCGTGGCCGCTTGTGTGTCCACCGGCGGTTGGGGGGACGGCGAAAAGAAGTTTCGCAAACAACATGCCAGTGCTGAGGCTTGGAAAAAGTTCACCGACATGATGGCCGAGGGCCGCCGGCGCTTGGCCTTGGGCGAGTCGATGATGGTGCCGCGTTACGACATCGTGCCCATTCAACCCGGCTTGCGCAACCAATTGGCGCCGGGTTCGATCACCGACTTTCCTTACGAAGTGGTGGAGAGCATGTTTAACTTCCGCGCCAACGAAGTGGTGGGCCAAATTGCGCCACGTCCTTTGCTGCTGCTACATCCCTCCAACGACACCGTGACCCCCACCGAGCAGTCACTGGATTTGTTTGCCCATGCCGGCCAACCCACCGATTTGCACCTGTTTGCCGAAACCGATCACTTTATTTTGGGTGAGGGCAATGCCCTGGTGATTGACTTGGTCAGTGGCTGGTTGCAAAAAAACTTGCCTTTGAGCCGGTGAACTTTTGAGTCACTTCTGGAGAAAATCATGACATTCCTTCGCAATGCAGTGCTGCGCTTTTTGTTGTTGTGCATGGGTTTGATGGTTGGCGCGGGTGCGATGGCGCAAGCCACCAGCTTTCCCAATCGCCCCATCAAATTGGTCGTCCCCTTTGTGCCCGGCGGTACCTTGGACGTTGTTGCACGCCTTTTGGCGCGCAACATGCAAGACAGTTTGAAGCAGGCCGTGGTGGTGGAAAACCGTGCCAGCGCAGGCGGGGTGGTGGGGGTGGACTATGTGGCCAAGAGCCCAGCGGATGGGTACACCTTGGTGCTCAATGCTGCCACGCCCATGGTGACGGTGGTGAGCCTTCAGGCGACGCCCTATGACCTGATCAAAGACTTGGTGCCTGTGGCCCAAGTCAGTACCTTCGATTACGTGCTGGCGGTCAATGTCAAATCCCCCATCAACAGCATGCAGGACTTGATTCAAATGGCTCGCAAGCAACCGGGCAAGCTCAATTACGCCAGTGCGGGCTCAGGTTCTGGCCAGCACATGTACATGGAATTGGCCCGCAGTGCGGCAGGCATTCAAATCCAGCACATCCCCTACAAGGGCAATGGCCCGGCGATGCAGGCATTGCTGTCAGGTGAAGTGGATTTGATTTTCGACACCAGCTTGGGCATCTTGCCCCAGGTGCAGGGAAACCGTTTGCGACCCATCATGACCAGCAGCGCCAAGCCCATGGCCAGCATGCCCCAAGTGCCCACCATGGACAGTCTGTTCCCAGGCTCTGGCAGCCAAGGTTGGCATGCGGTTTTCGCTCCTGCGGCGACACCCAAAGAGGTGGTGGCTGTGTTGACCGATGCCATTCGCAAGGCGGTGAATTCACCTGAGATGGCACCCAAGTTGCGCGAACTCGGCTTGGAGCCGTCGGGCATGGGCCCAGAGCGTTTCACCGACGTGGTGCGGCGCGACCTGGAGCGATGGGGCAAACTCATCCGCGACAACGGTATCAAGGCCGATTGAGGTCCTCGATAACTTCACCCAACAACTTCTCACTCCAAAGCCATTTGCATGTCATCGACAACACCCGCCCCAGGCCAGCCCCCAACCTGTGACCTGATGGTCACCCACATTGACTGGCTCATCACCGTGGACCCACAGCGGCGCATCATCCGTGATGCGGCCTTGGCCGTGAAGGATGGGCAGTTTGTGGCAGTGGGGAAAACCGACGAACTTTTGGGCCAATGGCAGGCGGTTCAAACCATTTCAGGCCATGGCAGGGTGGTGATCCCCGGCATGATCGATAACCATTTGCATGCTTCGTTTCAACTGTCACGGGGCTTGGCCGATGAGGCCAATGCCCAACAGTTTTTGTTTGAACACATGTACCCCTACGAGGCCGCCAATACCCGCGAGGACGTGGCGGTGAGCTCTGCTTTTGCGGCCCTGGAGTTGATGCGCCATGGCGTGACCTGCTTCACCGACCCTGGCAACTACCACCCCGACGCGACCATCGCTTCTGTGTTGTCCACAGGCATGCGGTTGGTGGCGGCTTGTTCATGCTTTGACAAAACCAAATCGGTCATGGGCCTGCTGCCTGCCAGCATGATCGAATCCACCGGTGCCTGTTTGGAAAAAACCGAAGCCTTGTTTGAGCGTTACCTGGGCCAGCACCACGGCCGGCTCACCATGTCGGCATCGTTTCGCGGTATGAACAACGCCAGTGACGAACTCATCACGGGCTTGAAAGACTTGGCCAACAAACACCGCGTCAAGCTTCAAACCCATGCGTGCTTCAGCTATCAAACCCATGACGCCAGCGTTTCGGCCACGGGCAAAGCTGAAATCGAACGCCTGGAGTCACTCGGTGTGCTGGATGAAAACATGATCTTGGTGCATTCGGGTTGGCTCGAACCCCAAGAGCTGGCTTTGCTGGTCAAGCGCAAGCCCACCTTGGTGTGCAGCCCTTCTTCGTCGGTGCACAACGGCTATGGCTACATGGCAGCGGGCAAACACCCTGAGCTGATGGCCATGGGGGTGAATGTGAGTTTGGGCTCGGACCATGCGTCATCGGGCGTGGTCGATATGGTGCAAGAAATGCGCATGGCCGCTTGTTTGTACAAAGAGGTGCGCATGAACCCAAGGGTGATGCCACCCGAGCACGCCATTGAAATGGCCACCCTGAATGGGGCCAAAGGGGTGGGTTTGCAAGACCGCATTGGCTCCATTGAGGTGGGGAAAGAAGCTGACTTTGTGGTCTTTGACGCCACCCAACCCGAGTGGCAACCGCTGTACAACCCGGTCTCCAATTTGGTCTACAGCGCCACGGGCAACAGCGTAAAAGACGTTTTTATTGCAGGCGAACAGGTGCTCAAAGACGGCAAGCTCACCCGCATTGATCACGACGCCTTGATGCAGCAAGTGGGTGAGTCGGCGCAGCGCATTGCTGCACGCTTGGACATGAAAAAACTGCTCAAAGGCTATTGGCCGGTTCATTAAAGCCCACGTTGCCGTCGGCACTGCGGCGCAACACACGACCCGGCAGGGCGCCCGTGTGCTGGGCCTGGTCAATCACCACCACCCCATTGACCAACACGGTGGTTCGCTGGCCTGCGGGATAGCGGTGTGGGTCTTGGTAGGTTGACAGGTCCAAAAAAACATCGGGTTCAAACATCGTCACGTCGGCGCACAGCCCGACGCGCAACAACCCCCGGTCGCGCAAACGCAGTGCGCGTGCCGTGGCACCGGTCATTTTGAAGATGGCGTGCGCCAAACTGGTGACTTGTTCGCGGTGCACATAGCGGCCCAAAACGCGGGGGAAAGTGCCGTAAAAACGCGGGTGGGGCATGCCTTGGTTGACCACGCCTTCGTGCGAGACACAATTGCCGTCCGACCCAATCAAGGCCGCAGGCGAGCGGATCAATTCGCGCACATCGTCCTCAGAAATCGAGGTGATCAATACCCGGGTGGCGCCACGGTCCTCGATCAAGTATTCACACAATGTGTCGACCGGGTCCATGCCCCTTTCCTGGGCCAGTCCCGCAATGGTTTTGCCAGCATGCTGGGGCTGGTGGGGTGTGATGGAGATGCGCACATCGTCCCAAGATGCAATGCGGCCCCAGTTGTTCAGTCCATCGCGCTCCACCTCATGTCGGATGCGCTCGCGGGTGCTGGCCTCGGCCAAGCGCTCCAGCATGGCTTGGACTCCGTCTGCTTGAACCCATTGGGGCAAGATGTTTTTCAGCGGGTTGCTGCCAGCGGTATAGGGGTAGGCGTCGCAATCGATGTCCATCCCTGCATCACGCGCCGCTTGCATTTGCGCCAATGCCTGGGCGGTTTGCCCCCAATTGTCCACGCCTGAACATTTGAAATGAACCACTTGCACATGGATGCGACAGGCGCTGGCGATGTCGATGGCCTCTTGCAGAGCGGCCATCACACCATTGGATTCATCGCGCAAGTGGGTGAAATAGGCGCCATGGTGTTGCTCAACCAATTGCGCCAGTAGCAGCATTTCCGCGGGCTGGGCATAGGCACCCGGCGCAGTGAACAAGCCACTGGACAAACCCAATGCCCCGGCTTGCAGGCCCTCTTGCAGCATGGCCAACATGTGGGTCATTTCAGCCTCGGTGGGTGCGCGCTGTGCCATGCCCATGGCCATCAAGCGCAAGGTGTTGTGGCCCACCAGCATGCCGGCATTCACCGATGTGGCGGGGAAGCTGTCCAGATACTCGCCAAACCCCATTTCTCGAAACGGCAACCATGGCGCGCTGGGGTTGAGGTAGTCGGCCAAGAGTTTGACTTTGTCTGGCAAGCACGGGGCCACCGAAAAGCCGCAGTGGCCAATGATTTCGGTGGTCACGCCTTGGCGCAGCTTGCTCTCGGCTTTGGGGTTGATCGGCAGGGTGAAATCGGAGTGGGTTTTGATATCAATGAACCCCGGGGCCACCACCAATCCGCGGGCGTCGATCACCCGCTTGGCTGACAGACCCAGATTGTTCCCAATGGCCATCAAGCGGCCTTGGCTGATGGCCACGTCGGCCAGTACCCCGGGCGAGCCGCTGCCGTCAAAAACGGTCCCGCCTTGAATCAATATGTCACAGTTCATTTTGATTTCAATTCATTCAGTTCAAAGGGCCTAAAAAAACCTCACCCATGAAGCTGTCTTGCTGGGGTTCTATGTGTTCTGGCCAATCGGCGGGGTTTTGCGGCCATGCCCTTCTTTGCGCCGTCGGTCGGGGCAAGCCACTCCAGCCGATTTGTTCCATTTCCCAAAAAAGCTGCACCGCATTGCCATCGGGGTCTTGCAGCCATACATGGTGGCCCATGCCGGGTGACAGTGCTGGCGGCATGTTGACGGGCTGGTAGCCGGCATGGCTCATGAAGGTCACCGCTGCACGCAACTGGGCATAGCTGCCCAGCTGAACACCAAAGCCCAGCAGGCTGCGTGAATGCTGGATGCCCAATGGAAGGCGCAAAGCTTCTGGGTATATGGCCAGTGCGTGGTGCTCGGTATGGGTGCGCAAAAAATAACAGGTGTGGCCCAACACATCGGCTTGCTCGATCAGGCCCAAGCCCAGGCCATGGGTGTAAAACTGCAGCACGGCCTGGATATCGCGCACAAACAAGCGCACCGGACCCACCTTGGTGATTTTGAAGGGACGCGGCAGCAAAATGCCACCCACATCAAAAGTTTCTTTCCAGGCGTCTTTGCGCCGATAGCCGCTGGACAAATCCACGCCTTGCGCCATGGCTTGATTGACCTCTGCAAGCTCGGACCGATGGGGCAGTTCGGGCGGTTGTGTGTAGCGAATGCCATGCATGGCCATGGGTTTGGAATGCCCGGACCAGCCAATTTGCTCGATGCCGTAATACAGCTCGTTGATGTGCCCCTCAGGGTCCACAGGGTAAATGTGCCAATTCGATCCGGGGGTGTCGCGCCCTGAGCGCAGCACGCGTGAATTCAAGGATTCAAACCAAGCCAAGCCATGCGCCACTTCGCGCAACGATGAAACCTGCCAAGTCAATTGGTTCAGGTTGAGGTTCGGGTGGGCTTGGTAATGGGGGTTGCTGGCATGCATTGCCGCTTGTGGAAAAAGCACAAACGAATGGTGGTCGGTGCCATGGCGCATGAAATAGCCCAAGCTGGGTCCCACTTGCGCCTTCAGCGCTTCAGGCACTCGGGGACCAAAGTCAAGCTCATCTGAAATTTCAAAACCGAGCAATCGACCATAAAAATCCATGGAACGGGCCACAGACTCGACATTGATGCCAAAGTGCCCCAAACGGCGCACTTGAAAAGGCCTGGGCAAGCGCACGCCGTCAACCATGTGGGATGTTGGATTTTGAGGGGCCATATATTCCATTCTGACAAGGGTGAACCCGTCTGTGCCAACGGGGTGGCGATGCTTTATCCTACAGCCTCAATTTTTATTCTTCCAAGGCACCATGAATAAAGCACAACGTTTTCATCCCCACGGCGTGATCCCTGCCGTGCTACTCCCTTTTTTTGATGATCTTTCCATCGATGAGGTGAGTTACCGCGCGCACCTGCGGGACGTGGCCAGCGTGCCAGGCATCAGCGCCATCACCGTCAACGCCCATTCCACCGAAGCCGCCTCTTGCACATTTGAAGAGCAGGTCCGGGTGTTGGCCATCACCAAAGATGAAATTGGCGCCAAATTGCCCATCGTCAACGGCATCTACACCGACAGCAGCATGGAAGCCCAACGCTTGGCCAAAATGGCCCATGACGGCGGCGCAGATGCCCTGCTGGTGTTCCCATCGGGCATTTACACCTTTGGCCAGCGACCGGAAATGGCGATCGAGCATTTCAAGCGCATTGCCGATGTGACCGATTTGCCCCTGATCGCTTTTCAGTACAACCCGGCTGGCGGTCAAGGTTACCCCTTGCCCACATTGCTGCGCATGATCGAAGCCGTGCCCACGATTGCGGCCATCAAAGACTGGTGTGGCAATGCGCAATTGGCCGATCGGCAAATCCGTGCTTTGCAAACCCGTCAACCGCCGGTGAATGTGCTCAGCACCCACAGTGCCTGGTTGTTCAGCTCCTTGGTTTTGGGTTGTAACGGGCTTTTGTCGGGCAGCGGATCTGTCATTGCCGACTTGCAGGCACAACTTTTCCAAGCTGTGCAAAACAAAGACTTGGGCCTGGCCCAACAAATTCACAACCGCATCTACCACACCGCCGAGGTTTTTTACACAGAACCTTTTGTGGACATGCACAACCGCATGAAAGAGGCCTTGGTGTTGCTGGGCAAGTTGCCACGTGCGGTGGTGCGCCCGCCGTTGGTGAAAATTCAGCCCGATGAGATTGAGCGAATTCGCCAAGCCTTGATCGCGGCGGGGTTGCTCAAGGCCTGAGTCGGCACATTTTTAACCCATGTTTCAACTCAAGGCCAAGCCATGAAGCCATCTGTGTACTGCCCGTCTTGGGGGTATCAGGGTGCGCCCGTTTGGCGCGTGGCAGCCGATGGCGCTTGCATTTGAGATGTACCGCTTTGCGGCCACAGCACTGCCCAAGTGAGGCCAAGTGATTGACCGAAGAAAGACTGAGCGACGATGAGCAACACCACCCTGGTTCAGGCTGAGCACCTGGAAAATTTTGTCCATGCACTTTTTGTGCATGCAGGCATGGCCAACGAGCCCGCTCGCAGCGTGGCCAAAGCCTTGCTGTGGGCCGAACTGCGGGGCATTGATACGCATGGCGTTGGCCGCGTGGGTTTTTACTTGAACTTCATTCACAAAGGCGTGATCAACACGCAACCCGAGTGGCAAGTTTTGCACGATACCCCTGCGGTGCATGTGTTCGATGCGAACGCCAGTGCCGGCGCGGTGGCCATGTCGCATGCGGTGGCGCAAGCCACCCTCAAAGCCCGCGCAATGGGTTTGGGCTTGGTGATGGTGCGCGGCACCACCCACACCGGTGCCTTGGGCTGCTTTACCCAAGCCTTGGCCAAACAGGGCATGGTGGGCGTGGCGTTTGCGGCCTCGTTGCCCTTGATGGCTTACCACGGTGCCAGCGCGGCAGGGGTGTCGACAGCGCCTTTGTCCATCGCCGTCCCAGGCCCAGATGATGAGCCCATCATTTTGGACATGGCGTCGGGTGCCATGTCCATGGGGCAGCTGCGCTTGGCCAAGCAAAACCAAACACCATTGCCTGAGGGATTGGCTTTAGACGCCCAAGGTCAACCCACCACAGACCCGCAACAGGCCACCATCCCCTTGCCCATGGCCGGCCCCAAAGGATCGGGTCTGGCCCTGATGTTTGAGTTGATGTGCAGCTTGGTGGTGGGCAACCCCATCATCTCCAATTACTTCAGCGACAAACCAGCAGCCCGAAAGCATCGACAAAATGCATGGCTGCTTGCGGTGGATGTTGGCCGTTTCTCGTCCGTCGTCGATTACCAGCAAGAGGTGGCTCGAATCGTGGCCACACTGCGCGGTCTCGCGCCCAGCGATGCCAGCCAAGCGATTCGAATGCCTGGTGAGCGTGGCCAACAATGCCATGCCCAGCGCATGATGGGTGGCATTCCCTTGTCGGCTGCGGTTGTCAAAGAGTTGAGTGCTTGCCCCCGGCCAGAGGGCATGGCCTTGCCTTGGTAGCGGGTTGGTTCTTTCAAAGCTGTCGCGCACTGGGCAGCCACTGCGCCAATAATCCCCCATACTCTGCCGCAGTTTGATGCGGCGTGGCCAAAAGGTTGTGGCGTCAATACAGGAGTGCTCATGTCGAATGGTTCGGTCTTGGACCGCTTTTCCCTTCACGGCAAAACAGCTTTGGTCACAGGTGCCGGTCAGGGCATTGGCCGAGCAATTGCCCAAACCCTGGCCAATGCAGGTGCCATGGTCGGTTGTTTGGATCGCAATGCCCAAAGCTTGGAAGAAACAGTTGATTTAATTCAACAAGACAAAGGCATGGCCCTTGCGCTGGTGGCCGATGTGTCATCGCAAGAACAAACCCAAGCAGCGGTAGACAAGTTGAGTGCGCGTTCAAATGCATTGCACATCTTGATCAATGGGGCCGCCGCCGCGGACCCCAGTGGAACGGTGGTGGACTATTCACTGGCCGACTGGAACCAAGCGATTGCAGTCAACTTGACGGGCGCTTTTTTGATGAGCAAAGCAGCCATTCCGGTCATGGTGCGCAGTGGCGGTGGCTCGGTGGTGCTGGTCGCTTCGCAGTTGGGCCATGTCGGGTCGCCACGCCGTGCGGTGTATTGCGCGATCAAAGGGGGGTTGTTGAATCTGGCGCGGGCCATGGCCATAGACCATGCGCCTGACCGCATCCGCGTCAACACCTTGTCGCCGGGTGCGATTGAGACGGATCGGATGCTGATCCGCTTTGGCACCATGGAAGCGGCACGAGAAATGCTGGCGCCCAAGCACCTGAGTGGTCGATTGGGAACGGTCGACGAAATTGCCATGGCCGCGCTGTACCTGGCCAGCGATGCATCGTCGTTCATGACCGGCGCCGATATGCTGGTTGACGGTGGATACACCGCCCACTGAACCTGAAAGCCAAGGATGAAGGTCAACTACGATTTTTCTGGGCGTGTGGTGTTGATTGCTGGCGCGGGGTCGGGCATTGGATTGGCCATGACGCACGCCTGTTTGGCGGCTGGTGCCACGGTATTGGCCAGTGATGTGCGGGTGACCGCCTTGTCCGCACTGCAGCACCCCAAGTGCCATATGGCACCCTTGGATATCACCGATTCTGATGCCGTTAATCGATACGTGGCGCAGCAATGCGTGCTGCACCAGTGCATCGATGCAGCGGTATTGGCCAGTGGCATTCAACAACGCATCGAGGTAGAGGCCATGACAGATGCTGATTGGCGCAGGCATCTGGATGTGAATTTGACTGGCATTTTCTACCTGGTGCGTGCACTGTTCCCCGTGATGAAGCGCCAGCGCAGCGGTGCCATGGTGGTCTTTACCTCTGGTCTGGCCACGCAAGGTTGGCCGGGTGCCACGGCCTATGGTGCGTCCAAGGCCGGCTTGATTGCCTTGGTGAAGTCGGCAGCACAAGAATTGAAAGAGCACGGTGTGCGCATCAATGCTGTGTCCCCCGGCATCATGAACACCCCCTTGTTTCAAGACAGTGCCTCGCCAGAAGAGGTGGCCATGTACCAGCGAACATTGGGTGTGTCAGAGCCCGAAGAAGTCACGCCGATGTTGATGCATTTGATCTCTGATGGCGCTGCGACCATCAGTGGCAATGTGCTGGAGCGACGCTTGATCCCCAAAACCCAACACGAACCACCGGAGTTGTTGAAATGAAGTCTTACTGGATGGAAGGCCGCGAAGGCCAATTGCACATTGACATGCGGGATGTGGATATGCCCAAGGTGGCTGCGGGGCAGTTGTTGGTGAAGATCCATGCCGCCGGATTGAATCGGGGCGAATTCATCCTCGGGCCCGGCCCCCATGGGGGTCTACCACAGGCCAAAGCCATTGGCATGGAGGCTGCGGGTGAGGTGGTGGCCATTGGCGAAGGTGTGACCGGTTTTGCTGTCGGACAGCGCGTGATGGGGCGTTGCCCAGGTGGATTTGCCCAGTTTGGGCTCATGTCGCCCCTGGAGACCATGCCCATGCCCGAATCTTTTGATTGGGCGCAGGCGGCTTCTGTCCCTGTCACCTTCATGGTGGCTCACGACATGTTGGTGGCGCAGGGGCAGTTGAAGGCCGGTGAGTGGCTGATGGTCAATGGGGTTTCATCTGGCGTTGGGACGGCTTGCGTGCAACTGGCCCACATGCTGGGTGCGCAAACCATTGGCACCTCGGGCAGTGCTGAAAAACTGCAAAAGCTCAAGGCCCATGGTCTGACCGAAGGCATTGCCACGCGCCAACCCGATTTTTTTGAGCGCACCCAAGAAATCACCGGCGGGAAAGGTGTGAACTTGATCGTCAACACCGTGGGCGGCAGTGTGCTGGCCGAGGAATTGCGCTGTCTGGCTTATCAAGGGCGGTTGGCCATCGTGGGATATGTCGACGGTTGTTTGCAAGCACCTTTGAATTTGGATACCTTGCATGCGCAGCGCTTGCGCATTTTCGGTGTCTCTAACCGCCATCGCACCCCGGCCGAGCGACAAGCTGGCGTGGCAGATTTTGTGGCCCATTACCTGCCCCGGTTTGCACAAACAGATACGCGGCCCTTGGTCGACCGGGTTTTTCCGTTCGATCAACTGCCCCAGGCCAAAGCGTATATGCAGTCCGATCAACAACTGGGCAAGATTGTGCTGTCTGTCCATCACCCTTGAACTCAGAAAGCGATTGATGTCAAAAAAATCAGTTTCGCCATTGGTCGCCGACGGCGTTCGGGTTGCCGTTGACATAGGCGGCACCTTCACTGACTTGGTCAGCTACGACGCACGCGATCATGTGGTTCGGTTTGAAAAATCCTTGTCCACCCCAGAGGCACTGCAAAGTGCCGTGATGACTTGTTTTGAAAAAGCCCAGGTGGACATTGCCCGCTTGGAGCATTTCATTCATGGCTCTACCGTGGCCATCAATGCGGTGATCCAAAAAACCGGTGCACGCACCGCTTTGGTCACCACCGAGGGGTTTACCGATGTGTATGAGGTGGGCCGCACCAATCGCCCAGACACTTACAACTTGTTTTTCGAAAAAACCCAGCCCCTGGTGCCAGGCACCTTGCGCTTTGGGGTGACCGAGCGCATGACCGCCAGTGGCAAAGCGCACACGCCATTGAGTGAGACCAGTGTGCGCCAAGTGATCCGCAAAATTTCAGCGGCCAATGTGCAGGCCATTGCGGTGTGCTTGTTGCATGCCTATGCCAATCCTGCGCATGAAAAAGCCCTGGGTCGTTTATTGCGCAAGGCGTTTCCCAAGCACTTCATCACCTTGTCGCATGAAATTTTGCGCGAATACCGAGAGTACGAACGCACCTCCACCACGGTGCTCAACGCCTATGTGGGTTTGGAGGTCAGCCAATACTTGAAAGCCTTGGAGGAGCCCTTGCGCCAGCAAAGCTTCCAGGGCAAGTTCATGATCATGCAGTCCAACGGTGGGGTCATGTCCGGAAAACGTGCAGCCCATATTCCGGTGGGCATGATGGAGTCTGGCCCTGCGGGCGGCATCATCGGGGCTGGCATGTTGGGCCAGTTGCTCAATGAGCCCGACGTGATCGCCTTTGACATGGGCGGCACCACGGCCAAAACCTGTTTGGTCGAAAAGGGCATGCCCAAGATGACCGATCAATATTTCATTGGGGGCTATCAGCACGGCCACCCCATGCGCTTGCCCGTGGTGGACATCATTGAGGTGGGTGCGGGTGGCGGTTCGATGGCCTGGATTGACGAGGGCGGATCCCTCAAGGTTGGCCCGCGCAGCGCGGGCTCCACGCCAGGGCCAGCTTGTTATGGCCGTGGCGGCACAGAGCCCACGGTCACCGATGCCAA
>CAMDLJ010000018.1 GCA_945901665.1 Bordetella parapertussis
ATTTCTGGTTTTGGCAATTTTCAAATCCGCACCAAGTCAGCAAGACCCGGTCGCAATCCCCGCACCGGAGAGGTCATCCCCATTGCAGCGCGAAGAGTGGTTACTTTCCATGCCAGCCATAAATTAAAAGACCTCATTCAGAGCGAAAATCCGGGGCAGAGCACTTAAATTCATACAAACTTTTAATTTTTACAGTCTTTTTTGCCCTTACCTACTTATCTTTTCTGCGCGCTTGGGGTAACCTTGGTTCTTACATTGCTCGTTCATGGAAACCCTTCTACCCGCTATACCTGCCAAACGCTATTTCACCATTGGTGAAGTGAGCGAGTTGTGCGCTGTCAAACCCCATGTCTTGCGTTACTGGGAACAAGAATTCACCCAGTTGCGTCCCATGAAGCGCCGTGGCAATCGTCGTTACTATCAGCACCACGAAGTTTTGATGATCCGTCGCATCCGCGGTTTGTTGTACGAGCAAGGTTTCACCATCAGTGGCGCTCGCAATAGATTGCAAGAAATCGGACACGAGTTCAAGTTCGATGAACCAATTGCAGATCTTCCTGTTGTGGAGGCTTTGCCTGCCAGTGTGATCTCTGCTGCACCCCACTCAGAGGGGTGGGGCATGCCATTGACCACATCAGAGGGAACAGGTTCAAAACGCTTGTTCCTTTTGCGCCGCGAATTGTTTGAGATTCGCGAACTGCTCAGTGAGGCCCACGCATAACACCGTTATAATCTATCTCTTCGGCGTGTAGCGCAGCCTGGTAGCGCACTTGCATGGGGTGCAAGGGGTCGCGAGTTCGAATCCCGCCACGCCGACCAACGATACAAGGGTTAGCAGAATTTTTCTGCTAACCCTTTTTTAATGCGTTTTTCAGTTTGAATTGTTGAGCAATGGCTTGCAAACTGTGTCTGTGCAGGTACTCAACCACGCACTGAATTCAGCGCGAACTCAAATCATGGCTTGGTTGACCATGGCGCATGATCAAACTGGCACGACCAACGGCAGGTAAAGCCTGTGGAAGTCAGGCTTTCACAGGCTGTTTTCGCTCAATCAGGAGATCACGTTTTTCACCCGGGCTGGCGACATGGGCAAATGGCGCAGGCGTTTGCCGCTGAGTTGAAAAATGGCGTTGGATATGGCGGGGGCCACCGCCAAAACGCCAATTTCACCCATGCCTGTGGGCGCGGCCTTGGAAGGAACGATTTGGGTGTGAATTTCCGGCATGTCGGCCATGCGCAGAACGGGGTAGTCATTGAAGTTGGACTGCACCACGGAACCATTGCGAATGGTCAGTTCTTCAATCAATGCCAAGGAGAGTCCGTAGACCACAGCCCCTTCAAGTTGAGCCTGCACGTTGATGGGTTGAATGGGCAAGCCCGTATCAACGGCCACCCAGTAGTGATGCACCTGAATTTTGCCGGTCTTGCGATTGAGCGATACCTCTGCCACCCCGGCAGAGAGGGTTCCGTGGTAGTCGGCAAAAGCGATCCCCAGGCCACGGCCTTTGCGTTTGCGGTTCCAGTCTGACATTTCGGCAACCGTTCGAATCACCGCATTGGCCCTGGCGTCCGATCGAGTCAGCTCAAGTCGCATGGCCAAAGGGTTGATGCGGCGCTCAAATGCAATCTCATCCAGGAAAGATTCGATGACAAATTTGTTGTAGCCAGCACCAATGCCACGCAAGGGTGCAACCCGCATGCCACGCATTTCTCGCACACCCTCTGCCAAAGTATGGGGAATGGCGTAATGGGGTAAATCGGAGCCGTTCCAACCGACGTAATCTTTACCGCCCGTGGCTTGGAAGCGGGCGGGTGCGGCAATGGCATCGACATTTTCTGCCACCAAACGATGACGCCAGCCGATCAATTGACCCTTTTCATCCAGGCCTGCTTTCATCACATGGTGGGTCAGCGGCCTGGGGCGGGCAGCCGCCATGTCATCCTCCCTTGAGAGGACGAGTTTGACGGGCAATTTGGTGATGTTGGACAACACCACGGACTGGGCAATGATGTCTGGGGCAATGCGCCGGCCAAACCCGCCGCCCAGCATTTGCTGATGGACCTTGATTTTGTCTGGCGTGGTTTTCAAAATGCCAGAGGCGACAACGGTGGCCAAAAAAGAGAATTGCGTTCCTGTCCATATTTCGGCCGACTGACCATCAGCCGCCACTTTGGCCAAACAATTCATGGGCTCCATTTGGGCGTGATAAGCGTGTTCGGACCAATAGGTGGCTTCAATGGTTTTGACGGCTTGTCCCAGGGCGGCGGTGGTGTCACCGCGTTTGTAGGCGTCCATCGCCTTGGCATTGGGGTCCTGACCTTGTTTGGCATAGTCTGCTTTGGATTTTTCAGAATCAAAGCCGGCTGCTGCTGCAGCGCCCGAGGTGTTCCAGGTGACTTTGGATTTGAGCAAGGCACGGGCCACACGCGTGGACTCCCCCGTTTTGCCAATCACAGCCACACCAAAGGGAACCGTCAGAACCCTTAGCACGCCCGCAACCGCCATGACTTCTTCGGTGTTGACGTTTTCAGCTTTGGCGCCCTCCATGGGCGACTCCAGAACCGAGGCGTAGACCATGCCCTCAACCCTGGCATCGATGCCAAATTGTGCGGTGCCATCAACTTTTGATTGAACATCAATCCTTCCGATTTGGGTGCGGCCGATAAGGGTGAATTGCTCCGGCTTTTTCAGGTCATCGTCAGTGATCTTTGGCAGTTCAGCTGGCACGGTGGCAAATTTCGCCACGTCGCCATAGCTGATGCGCTGATTGCTTTTGGCATGCACGACGGTGCTGTTTTGAGTGCTCAACTCGTTGATCGGGACGCTCCATTTGGCGGATACGGCATCCATCAATACCCGCCTGGCTTGGGCACCAGCAACCCGCAGGGGTTTGAAATAACCAGGAACAGCCACACTGGCCAAGGATGCCTGCCCGCCATTGAGCAATGGGTGGGGATTGCCGTAAACCTTGGGATTTGGCGGGGCGATTTCAACTTTGACTTTTGACCAGTCTGCATCCAACTCCTCGGCCAAAATCAAGGGCAAAGTGGTCAGGGTGCCTTGCCCCATTTCAGCCGTGGGCGCAAAAATGGTGATGGTGTTGTCCGTGGCGATGTTGACCCAGGCATTGACGCTGATGCGCGAATCGTTGGTTTGGGCCAAGGCGCCCATGGGAAGCCCTGCGGCGCTGAATGCCAAGGTAAAGCTCAGGCCTGAACCGGTCGCCAGAAATTGACGTCGATTGATGTCAGCAGTGTGATTGGATTTGAGATTGGACATGATCATGCTTCCTTGGCTGCGCGCTGAATGGCGCTGATGATGCGTTGATAGGTGCCGCATCGGCAAATATTGCCATTCATGTGGGCCACGATTTGGGCTCGACTTGGATTTTTGTTCTTGGCCAACAAAGCTGCGGCTTGCATGATCTGACCCGACTGGCAATAGCCGCACTGGGGCACTTGTTCGGCGACCCAAGCTTTTTGCAACTTGTGGCTGCCAGTGGGCGACAGGCCTTCAATGGTTGTCACTTGTTTGCCCGCCACTTGGTTCACCGGCATGCTGCAGGAGCGGACAGGGACATCGTTCACATGCACGGTACACGCACCACATTGGGCCACGCCACAACCATATTTGGTGCCGGTGAGTTGAAGGTCTTCCCGCAGGACCCACAGCAAAGGGGTGTTGGGTGTGGCATCGGTCACGGCCGATTTGCCGTTGACATTGAATGTGGTGGTCATGCGCGGATTCTCGAAAGTTGCAATATTCGCAGTTTAAATAGACATGGGTCACCCATTCATCAGCGGTTTCCCTAGAGATTGTTTTATCCGAATATGGTGTAAGTCGTTGGGATTGAGCGCATGAACAGATCTGCCCCTGCAGTTGGAACTCACCTTCGTTTCAATTGCAGTTAAAGTGCAGCCAAGTTCATCAAAGTGGGTTCAATAATGCAGATTGGCATGATTGGTTTGGGGAAGATGGGGGGCAATTTGGTTCGTCGATTGCTCAGCAAGGGACACAGTTGCGTGGTTTACGACGCCAATGCGGCCAGCATCCAGCCGCTGGTGGGGTTGGGTGCCCTCGGCGCCCAAAGCTTGGCAGATTTGGTGCAGCAAATGCCCCAACCCAGGGCCATTTGGATGATGTTGCCTGCGGGGCAAATCACTGAGGCCACATTTCAGTCCTTGAAAGCTTTGTTGCAAGCGGGGGACATATTGATCGATGGTGGAAATGCCAACCATAAAGATGATGTGCGCCGAGCGCAGGAATTGATGCCCTTGGGCATTCGTTATTTGGATGTCGGCACCAGCGGTGGGGTTTGGGGTTTGGAGCGGGGCTATTGTTTGATGATCGGTGGTGAATTGGCCGCTTTTCAAGCAATGACGCCGGTTTTTCGCGACCTGGCGCCTGGCCAAGGGAACATCGCGCCATCTCATGGGCGCGAGGGTTTCGAATCAACCGCCCATCTGGGCTATTTGCACACGGGGCCAGCGGGGTCTGGGCATTTCGTGAAAATGATCCACAACGGCATTGAGTACGGCATGATGCAAGCGTTCGCTGAAGGTTTTGACATCCTGAAAGGCGCTGGCCAAAGCAGCATTCCTGCCGAGCGAAGATACGACTTGAACCTGGCTGACATTGCTGAGTTGTGGCGCAGAGGCAGTGTGGTCTCTTCCTGGCTTTTGGATTTGTCAGCCATTGCGTTGGCCAAAGACCCCCAACTCACTGAATTTTCAGGGCACGTTCAGGATTCTGGCGAGGGCCGCTGGACGGTGGAAGCTGCCATCGAAGAGGCCATACCCGCCCATGTTCTGACGGCTGCTTTGAACGCCAGGTTCAGGTCCCGTCAATCCCCAAGTTTTGCTGACCAAACCTTGTCTGCATTGCGGCATCAGTTTGGCGGGCATCAAGAGCCCAAAAAGGACTGAATTGCTGCGCCCTCAGTGGTGGATGTCAATTTGATGCATGCCAAATTCGCCACTCTGGCGGTCGGCAAAAAAAGCCTTCAGGGTTTCTTTGACCGTGCGAAAGGCAAGATCATCCCAGGGAATTTCATGCTCTGCAAACAGGAGGGCTTCCATGGTTTCATGCCCGGGCGCAAATTGATCGGAGGTCAATTCAGCGCGGAAAAAGAAATGCACCTGTCCCACCCGGGCCACATTGAGCACTGTGAAAAGCCCTTGCATCTCAAATTGGGCCCCAGCCTCTTCAGTGGTTTCTCGTGCGGCACCTTCACCCAGGGTCTCACCCAACTCCATGAAACCGGCGGGTAAGGTCCATTTGCCTTTGCGCGGCTCGATGTTTCGTTTGCACAAAAGCACCCTTTCCCCCAGAACCGGTATGGTGCCGACCACATTCAATGGGTTTTCATAATGAATGGTGTGGCATTGGGGGCAGACAGCCCTTTGCCGCGTGTCGCCATCGTCGGGCACGCGCAACACAACCAATTCCCCGCAATTTTTGCAATGTTTGATGCTGGAGCGAAGCAAAATATGTTTTTCCTGTGCGCAGAAACGGGGTCAATTGACTTGAACCGTCAGCGTGGGCAAGCCAGTGACATTTCCAACCATGGTGTCGCCGCTGACCACCGCTGCCACGCCTTCAGGTGTGCCGCTGAATATGAGGTCACCAGGCTGAAGCTCCCAGGCGGCAGACAAATGCTCAATGGTTTCTGCAATATTCCAAATCAGCTTGCTGACATGGCTGGACTGACGCACTTGGCCGTTGACGGATACGGCGATGGCTGCAGATTCAATCTGAGGTAACTTCTCGGCCCGCACAATGGGACCCATCGGAGCACTGTGGTCAAACGCCTTGCCGATGCACCAGGGGCGGCCCTGCTTTTTCATGTCATTTTGGAGGTCACGACGGGTCATGTCCAAGCCCACGGCATAGCCATAAACATGCTTCATGGCTTCGCTGGCGGAGATGTTTTTGCCGCCCTTGCCGATGGCCACCACCAACTCAATTTCATGGTGGAAATTCCCCGTCATGCTGGGATAAGGGATGTGCCCAGCCACGTCTTCGGGGACCACCACCAAGGCATCGGTGGGTTTCAAAAAGAAAAATGGGGGTTCACGGCCCGTGTACCCCATTTCTTTGGCATGCTCTTCATAGTTGCGACCCACGCAATAAATGCGATGGACAGGAAACAGCTCTGGCTGACCGATCACGGGCACAGATATGATGGGTGAAGGGGCAAAGGCAAACGTCATGGATTTCTCTTTCATGGGCAAAAAATTCGCAAATACCAGCCCCACGCCGTGGGTGTGCAAAAAAACGATGGGCAGAGTGTGCCATGAACTGGCGACCAGTCGCTTTGGGTTTGTCAATTCAGAGGGGCCATTAGGCTGGTTTCAGTCATGGGCTTGCGGTCTTGCACCCAGGAGAGCTGAACCGTGAGCCTGTTCAGTGGGCCATGGATCACACAGGTGCGATGGCCCGAAGGTGTCAAGTCCTATTGCAGTGTCAGGCAGGGGGGTGTCTCTACAGGCCCATACAAGAGCCTCAACTTGGGCAGCCATGTACAAGATGATCCCACCGCCGTCAGTGCCAATAGAGCGACTTTTGCTCAACACATCGGTGCAAAACCGGTTTTTCTGAATCAAGTGCATGGTTGGAGTTTGATCGAATTGACCGATCAAACCCCTGATGGCACCACCGCAGATGTTTGTATCACCCAATCTATTGGTTTGGCATGCACCATCATGGTGGCAGACTGTTTGCCCGTTTTATTGGCAGAACCCGCTGGGCAATGGGTGGCTGCTGCGCATGCGGGGTGGCGTGGTCTGGCGGGTGACATGGGCTTGGGGGTCGTGGAGGTGGCGGTGAATGCCATGCGTGAACGCATGCGCACAGATGTGGCACAGCTTCAAGTTTGGCTGGGGCCGTGCATTGGGCCGCAGGCTTTTGAGGTGGGCCATGAAGTCAGAGATGCGTTTTGCGGTGTTGATGCGCAGGCCAGTCATTGCTTTCAACCTGGACCGATGAAGGGCAAGTGGTGGGCTGATTTGCCCGCACTGGCCCGAATGCGTTTGCAGGCCCTGGGTGTGACCCAGATCACAGGCAACGACGGATCCTCGGCTTGGTGCACCGTGGCGCAACAGGATTTATTTTTTTCCCACCGGCGCGATCGCGTCAGCGGTCGATTCGCTGCCAGTATTTGGCGGGAGGTCGCTGGCTAGCTGAGGCCCATTTGGCTGGGTTTGATCAACGGCTGTGTCCATTTCCTTGTTCAATCGTCGCCGCCGGCCGGGCGTGTTGAGCAGGTACAAAACCAAAGCCAATGGCGCCAAACCATAAAACAAAAAAGTGATGAAAGCGCCGAGCAAACTGCCTTGGGGGTGGAAGGCCTCGGCCACAGCCATCATCAAGGTGATGTAAATCCAAGCAATGGCTACCAGGTACATGGGGTAATGCCTCTAAAGCGCACAGTTGTCAGGGTGACGAAGGCAGAAGCTGGGATACTCATCCCAACAGGCCGTGACGCTTCAGTGTAGGGCCGAACAAAATACCCATCGCGCTTTGGAGACAAATATGCGCCCACAACAGCCCACTGATGGTGGCAATGCTGCAAATGCTTTTCAACAAAATCTGGCCCATGGTTGGCAACAGGCATTGGCGAGCATTCAGCAAATGGCCCATACAAGCCCACAAGTGGGCCAGTTGAGCTTTGACCCGATTCAGCTGAAGAACTTGCAAGAACAATATTTGCGGGAAGCCACCCAACTGTGGAATCAGGGCTTGAGAGAAACCCCGGTGAACAAGGACAGGCGTTTTGCCGGTGATGCCTGGAGCCACAACCCCATGGCGGCTTTTTCAGCAGCGATTTATCTTCTCAATACCCGCAGCTTGATGGGTTTGGCCGATGCGCTGCAGGGTGATCCCAAAACACGTGAACGCATTCGTTTTGCGGTTGAGCAGTGGAGTGCGGCCAGCGCGCCAAGCAACTCTTGGCTGCTCAATGCCGATGCACAGCAAAAAGCCATCGACAGCAAAGGCGAAAGCATTGCCAAAGGTGTTCAAAATTTGGTGCACGACATGCGCCAGGGCCACGTCTCCATGACGGACGAAAGTTTGTTTGAGGTGGGTAAAAACGTTGCGACCACGCCTGGGCATGTGGTGTTTGAAAACGATCTTTTTCAACTCATCGAATACAAACCCCTGACTGCAAAGGTCCATCAAAAACCTTTTTTGCTGATCCCCCCTTGCATCAATAAGTTCTACATTCTTGATTTGCAGCCAGACAACTCGTTCATCCGATACGTGGTGGCGCAAGGCCATCGCACATTTGTGGTGAGCTGGCGCAATCCCGACGCCAGCCACGCCCAAGTCAGCTGGGACGACTACATTGAGCAAGGTGCGATCCAAGCCATTGAGGTGGTTCGAGATATCGCCAAAGTACCTCAAATCAATGCCCTGGGCTTTTGCGTTGGCGGGACCATTTTGACCACAGCCTTGGCTGTGCTGGCAGCGCGGGGTGAAAAACCGGTCAGCAGTGCCACCCTGCTGACGACGCTGATCGACTTCAAACAGACCGGCGTTTTGAATGTGTTCATCGACGAAAATTTTGTCAAATTTCGTGAAATGCAGTACGCCAATGGTGGTTTGATGCCGGGTAAGGACATGGCGACCACGTTCAGCTTTTTGCGGCCCAACGATTTGGTGTGGAATTACGTGGTGAAAAACTACCTCAAGGGTGAAACCCCACCGCCATTTGATTTGCTGTATTGGAACAGCGACTCCACCAATTTGCCCGGACCCATGTTTGCCTGGTATTTGCGCAACACCTATCTGGAAAACCGCCTGGTTCAGCCGGGCGCAGCGGTGGTTTGCGGTGAAAAAATTGACCTTGGCATGGTTGATTTGCCCGTGTATATATATGGCTCTAAAGAAGACCACATCGTCCCCATCGAGGCCGCTTATGCCAGCACGCAAGTGTTGCCGGGTAAAAAACGTTTTGTCATGGGTGCATCTGGTCACATTGCAGGGGTCATTAACCCGCCTTCGTCGAAAAAACGCAGCCACTGGCTGCCCGCTGACACCCAGTTGCCCAGTGAGTTTCAAAAATGGCATGGCAAGGCCAAAGAAGTGCCGGGCAGTTGGTGGGATGATTGGTCCAAATGGCTTCGCCCTCAGGCGGGTGCTTTGGTCAATGCACCCAAAATACCTGGACGTGGGCCGTATAAAGCCATCGAGCCAGCGCCTGGTCGCTATGTCAAAGCCAAGGCTGCAGCGTGATGGGTGTGAGGGGCTTGCTTTCCCTTTGATGTATCAATTTTTCAGGAGAATAGTGTGCAAGACATCGTGATTGTTTCTGCCGCCCGTACTGGCGTTGGCAAATTTGGTGGCAGTTTGTCCAAGCTCAGCGCAACTGAGTTGGGCAGCTTGGTGGTGCGTGAAGTGATCACCCGTTCAGGGCTGGATCCGGCCTTGGTGGGCGAGGTCATCATGGGCCAGGTGTTGGCCGCTGGCGCTGGGCAAAACCCAGCCCGTCAAGCTTTGATGAAAGCGGGCATCCCCCAAGAGGTGCCCGCCTTGACCATCAATGCGGTGTGTGGCTCTGGCCTCAAAGCGGTGATGCTGGCCGCGCAGGCCGTGGCCTGGGGCGACAGCGAAATCGTCATTGCCGGTGGCCAAGAAAACATGAGTGCCTCGCCCCACATCTTGAACAACTCGCGCGATGGCCAGCGCATGGGCGACTGGAAAATGATCGACAGCATGATCGTTGACGGCCTGTGGGATGTGTACAACCAATATCACATGGGCATCACGGCAGAAAACGTGGCCAAGGCCCATGGCATCACCCGCGACATGCAAGACGCCTTGGCTTTGGCCAGCCAACAAAAGGCAGCAGCAGCGCAGGCGGCGGGCAAATTCAAAGACGAAATTGTGCCGGTCCTTTTACCCCAGAAAAAGGGCGACCCCATCGTTTTTGCCAGTGACGAATACATCAACCTCAAAACCAGCGCCGAAGCCTTGGCTGGCTTGCGCCCTGCATTTGACAAGGCAGGCAGCGTCACTGCTGGCAATGCCTCGGGCATCAATGATGGCGCAGCCGCGGTCATGGTCATGTCGGCGGCCAAAGCCAAGTCTCTGGGCTTAACGCCTTTGGCCCGCATTGCATCCTTTGCCACCAGTGGTTTGGACCCCGCCACCATGGGCATGGGGCCGGTGCCGGCATCGCGCAAAGCCTTGGAGCGTGCGGGCTGGAAAGCGTCGGATGTGGATTTGTTTGAACTCAATGAGGCCTTTGCGGCCCAGGCCTGTGCCGTCAACCAATCTTTGGACATCGACCCTTTGCGTGTCAACGTCAACGGCGGGGCCATTGCCATTGGCCACCCGATTGGCGCATCGGGTTGCCGAATTTTGGTGACCTTGTTGCACGAGATGCAGCGCAGCGCCGCTAAAAAGGGATTGGCGGCCCTGTGCATTGGCGGCGGCATGGGCGTGGCATTGACACTTGAGCGCTGATATTTGATCGACTTTTAGAATTTCATTGAAACCAATAGGAGACACAACATGGGTAAAAAAGTAGCTTACGTCACAGGCGGCATGGGTGGGATTGGCACCGCCATTTGCCAGCGCTTGCACCAAGACGGTTTTGTGGTGATCGCTGGGTGTGGACCCACCCGCGACTTCAACAAATGGTTGGACGAGCAAAAAGTGCTGGGATTTCACTTTTATGCGTCGGTGGGCAATGTCAGCTCTTGGGAGTCGACGGTGGATGCGTTTTCCAAGGCCAAAGCGGAGCATGGCCCCATTGACGTCTTGGTCAACAACGCCGGTATCACCCGCGACCGCATGTTCCTCAAAATGACCCGCGATGACTGGGACGCCGTGATCGACACCAACCTGAACTCCATGTTCAACGTGACCAAGCAAGTGGTGGGCGACATGGTGGAGCGCGGGTGGGGTCGCATCATCCAAATCAGCTCGGTCAACGGGGAAAAGGGCCAAGCAGGCCAAACCAATTACTCTGCCGCCAAGGCGGGTATGCATGGTTTCACCATGGCCTTGGCCCAAGAGCTGGCCAACAAGGGCGTGACCGTCAACACCATCAGCCCGGGATACATTGGCACCGACATGGTCAAAGCCATTCGCCCAGAGGTGTTGGACAAAATCGTCAACACCATCCCGGTCAAACGTTTGGGTGAACCCAGCGAAATTGCATCCATCATTGCCTGGCTGGCGTCCAACGAAAGTGGTTACTCCACAGGCGCTGACTTCTCGGTCAATGGTGGTCTGCACATGGGCTGATGCTGGTGTCGCCAGGGCTTGAACACGTGACCGTGGACAAGCCCTTCACCCTTTCGGTGGCGCCGATGATGGATTGGACGGACAGGCATTGCCGTTTTTTTCATCGCTTGATCACGCGTGATACCTGGTTGTACACCGAGATGGTGACCACAGGCGCTTTGCTGCATGGAGATGTGGCCAGGCATCTGGACCATGACCCTGCGGAACACCCGCTGGTCTTGCAAATCGGCGGCAGCGAGCCGGCCGATTTGGCCAAGGCCGCCCAATTGGGCGAGCGTTGGGGCTATCGCGAGATCAATTTGAATTGCGGTTGCCCCTCTGAGCGTGTGCAGCGCGGGGCCTTTGGTGCTTGTTTGATGGCCGAGCCTGCTTTGGTGGCAGATGGCGTCAAGGCCATGCAAGACGCTGTTGACGTGCCCATTTCTGTCAAGCACCGCATTGGCTTGGATGGGGATGAGTCGACTGCCATGGTGACGGATTTCGTGGGCCAATTGCACAACGCAGGATGCCGCACGTTCATCGTGCATGCCAGGAACGCCTGGCTCAAAGGCCTGTCGCCCAAGCAAAACCGCGAGGTGCCCCCTTTGCGTTACGACGTGGTTCAACGACTCAAGAAAGACTTTTCAGACGCCCAATTTGTCCTCAATGGTGGCATCCAGACCTTGGCCGACATGAATGTCCACGCCGATGGCGTGGACGGCATCATGGTGGGGCGTGCGGCTTACCACAACCCTTGGTTGATGAGCCATTGGGATGCGTGGTTGGCCGCTCGCCGCAATGGGGGTACAGGTGGGTCAGGTGATGCGGTTTTATCAACCCCTTTAGACAATGAAGCGCGGCGCAACGCTGTCGAGTTCGCCATGGTGGAATACATGGCAGACCCCAAGCGGTGTGGTGGTGCGCATTGGTACAGCGTGGCCAGACACTTTTTGGGTTTGCGCCATGGATTGCCGGGTGCACGCTTGTGGCGACAGGTTTGGAGCGACCACCGACTGAAAGATCGGCCCGTGATGGACGTTTACCGCTTGGCCCAAGCTGCTTTGCAGCGCCAGGTTTTGGCTTGAGCATGCGGCCCGATCAACGCTTGTTATGGGCCCAGGTTTTGGTTTGGTTCATTCCTGCTTTGTGGGCGGTCAATTATTTTTGTGCACGGTTGGCACCAGGGGTGGTCGATCCGCACATCTTGGCCCTGGGGCGGTGGGCCATCGCCGGCCTGATATTGGGTGGCTTGGCCCGGCATGAAATTTGGCAGGCTCGGCACCAAATTTGGTCCGACCGCTGGCAATACCTGGCCTTGGGCACTTTGGGCATGTTGGTTTGTGGGGCCTGGGTGTATTGGGGGGCACAAACCACATCCGCCATGAACATTGCCTTGATTTACGCGGCCGCGCCGGTTTTGATCGCTTGCGGCTCGGCCATTTGGTTGGATGAGCGCATGCGCGCGCGCCAAATGTGGGGCGTGGCCCTGGCCTTGGTGGGCGTGATTCATGTCGTGGTCAAAGGCGATTGGGTGGCGCTGGCAAAGATACAGTGGGTGGCGGGCGATGGATTGATCATTGCAGCCACCGTTTCTTGGGCCGCATACGCCATGCTGCAAAAAAAATGGGTTTGTACTTTGTCCTCTACCGCTCGATTGGCATGCATTTGCGCGGGTGGGGTGATCACTTTGTTGCCGTTTGCGGTTTGGGAGGGCATGCAACCCCAGGTACCCCCTTGGACTTGGTATGCAACAGCCTTGCTGCTGGCCGTGGCCTTGGTGCCAGGCATTGGGGCCTATTGGATTTACGCCTGGGCGCAAAAAACCTTGGGGGCCAGTCGAACCAGCATGACCCTTTATTTGGGCCCGTTATGGGGGGCCTTGGTGTCCTGGGGTTTGCTGGGTGAGTCTTTGGGTTGGCACCATGCCGTGGGCAGCTTGCTGATTTTGCCCGGTGTGGCGCTGGTGGTTCAGCCGACAGCGGTGGCCAAGTCCACTTGAGGCGGTGTGCTTTGTGGCACGAATGCATCTGGACTGGCAGCCTCCAAGCCATTGGCAAAGTGCGCTTGCATGGCTTGCATGCTCATGGCTGGGTTGCGCGCCGCCAGAGCTTCCATTAAATTTTGGTGTTCACGCAAAGACTCTTCCACCCGGCCAGACTTCAATAACGAGTTGTGTCGATTGAGCTTCATCACTTTGCGCAGATCAATCACCATTTGCGTGCGCCATTTGTTTTGACCGACTTCCAACAATCGCATGTGAAACCGCTCGTTGATTTCAAAAAAGGCAGCACGGTTTTGGACTGCTTGCGCCAGCTGGCGGTGCAGACTTTGCAGCTCCTCAATGTCTTCCGGTCGTGCCCATTGAGCCACTTGGGCCGCAGCATCGGATTCCAGCAGCGACAGCAGATGGTAAACATCGTTCAAATCTTTGTCGCTGACTTCGGTGACGTAGGCGCCTCGGCGCATCTTCATGGTGACCAAGCCTTCGGTGGCGAGCACTTTAAGTGCTTCACGCAATGGCGTGCGGCTGATGCCGTACTCTTGCGAGATCTTCATTTCATCGATCCAACTGCCAGGTGTCAGTTCACGGGCAAAAATACGCTGGCGCAGGCGTTCTGCCACCTCCTCGTACAAGGCGTGCCGGCCCAGGTTTTGATCGTTGCTCATGGTGATGATTGTAAGCCCTGGAGAATATTTTGAATTCATAATTATGAATGATATGATTCTTTAACACCACACATCTTGCCCAACAGGGTGCAAGTCCACCAAGGTCAGCCCATGAAAACCCCCTCAGAATCCAATGGTGAGTCCCATCTTGCGCAGTGGGAAAAGGCCGCTGCCAAATCTGCCCCCGGTGGGCGTGTCGGCGATTTGAATTGGCGCACACCCGATGGCATCACGGTCAAGCCCCTGTACACGGCAGAGGACGTACAAGGCTTGCCCCACGCCAACACCTTGCCAGGCTTTCCGCCATATGTGCGCGGGCCTCAGGCCACCATGTATGCCGTGAGGCCGTGGACCATCCGGCAGTACGCTGGTTTTTCCACCGCCCAAGAGTCCAATGCGTTTTACCGACAAGCCCTGGCCGCTGGCGGGCAGGGGGTGTCGGTGGCTTTTGATTTGGCCACCCACCGGGGGTACGACTCTGACCATCCGCGTGTCACTGGGGATGTGGGCAAAGCGGGCGTGGCCATCGATTCGGTCGAGGACATGAAAATATTGTTTGACCAAATCCCACTGGACCAAGTGTCTGTGTCCATGACGATGAATGGCGCTGTTTTGCCCGTGTTGGCCGGTTATATCGTGGCCGCCGAGGAGCAAGGCGTCAAGCTCGAGCAGCTCAGTGGCACGATACAAAACGACATCCTCAAAGAGTTCATGGTGCGCAACACCTATATCTATCCGCCAGAACCGAGCATGCGCATCATTGGGGACATCATTGCCTATACGGCTGAGCACATGCCCAAGTTCAACTCGATATCCATATCGGGTTATCACATGCAAGAGGCGGGCGCCAACCAAGCCCTGGAATTGGCGTTCACATTGGCCGACGGCAAAGAATATGTGAAAACCGCCATGTCCAAGGGCTTGGACGTGGATGCATTTGCCGGTCGATTGTCTTTTTTCTGGGCCATCGGGATGAACTTTTATCTCGAAATCGCCAAGATGCGGGCAGCCCGTTTGATCTGGTGCCAGATCATGCAGGGCTTTGGTGCGAAAAATCCCAAAAGCTGGATGCTCAGGACCCATTGCCAAACATCTGGCTGGTCGCTCACCGAACAAGACCCCTACAACAACATCGTCAGAACCACCGTGGAAGCCATGGCGGCTGTTTTTGGGGGCACCCAGTCACTCCACACCAATAGCTTTGATGAAGCGATTGCCCTGCCCACAGAGTTCAGCGCCCGCATCGCGCGCAACACGCAGTTGATCATTCAGGAAGAAACGCACATCACCCATGTCATCGATCCATGGGCGGGCAGCTACATGATGGAAAAGCTGACCCAGGACATGGCCGATGAAGCCTGGAAAATCATCCGTGAAGTGGAAGCCATGGGGGGCATGACCAAAGCGGTGGATTCCGGTTGGGCCAAGCTTAAAATCGAAGCCGCTGCCGCAGACAAGCAAGCGCGCATCGACACGGGGCAAGATGTGATCGTGGGTGTGAATAAATACAAATTGGCGTCTGAGGATGTGGTGCAGACCCGCGACATTGACAATGTCAAGGTGCGCGAAGGCCAAATTCAACAGTTGCTTGCCATCAAGGCGAAAAGAGATTCGTCAAAAGTCAAGGCCGCACTGGCAGCTTTGACCCAAGCCGCCAAAGACCAAAGTGGCAATTTATTGGCCTTGTCCGTGGAGGCCATGCGCTTGCGGGCCACGGTGGGCGAAGTCAGTGACGCCCTGGAGAAGGTGTTTGGTCGCCACCGTGCCGATACGCAAAAGGTGACGGGGGTGTATGCCGCTGCTTACGACGACGGGTCGACCCACGGGGACAGCATGGCGTATTGGGATCAGTTGAAAGCCGATATCGCCGCATTTGCCCAAGACCAAGGCCGGCGCCCACGTGTGATGATTGCCAAATTGGGTCAAGACGGCCATGACAGGGGGGCCAAAGTGGTTGCCACCGCTTTTGCCGACCTGGGCTTTGATGTGGACATGGGCCCCTTGTTTCAAACACCCGAAGAGTGTGCCAGGCAAGCGATTGAAAACGATGTCCATGCCGTGGGCGTGTCCACACTGGCGGCCGGACACAAAACGCTGGTGCCAGAAATCATCAAAGCTTTGAAGGCGCAAGGTGCCGATGACATCATTGTTTTTGTGGGTGGCGTCATTCCCCGTCAAGACTATGACTTTTTGTACAACGCTGGTGTGAAGGGCATATATGGGCCTGGCACGCCCATCCCCGTGAGTGCGCGGGGTGTTTTGACGCACATCCAACAGGCCCTGGCATCCCATTGATGGTTTGCATTGGTTTTGCTCCATCGGTGCGCCAGCCATGAGCCCACAGGAATTAGACCCACATCCCAAGGCCATTTTGACGGGCCTGCTGC
>CAMDLJ010000019.1 GCA_945901665.1 Bordetella parapertussis
GAGCAAAAAGTGCGGGATCTTCAAGCTGGCACACAGCAGTGAGAAATCTGGCGTGCACAAATCCACATAGCAGCGGCGACCGCCATACATCGCGTCTTGGATGTTTTGGATCACACCATAACGCTGGTCGTTCATCACCAGCACCACGATATGTGCATTTTCTTGCTTGGCACAAGCCAGTTCACCGGGGTTGAGCATCAAACCCCCATCGCCCACCAGGGCCACGGTTTTGCGCCCCAACTGGTGCGCCTGAGCCGCCAGCGAGGCGCCAATGCCCATCGCCAAGCCTTGGCCGATGCCTCCGCCCAAGGCGTGCACACCCGCACGCGGGTGGTCCAACCACAGACTGCGGTTGCCCCACATGCTGTTGGACAAGGTGATGTCACGCACCCACCACAAACCTTGGGCGGTTTTTTGTTGCGCGCGGTTCAAGCTGTCTTTGAGGGCCACATACGGGCCCAGGCTGGTGTCGACCACAGCCTCTGCCGCTTGGCGCGCTTGGGCCACAGCCTGTGGCCAAGCCGCATCGCAGTGCATCCGGCCTTGCAAGCGATCGGCCAAGGCGTGCAAAGCCAAGCTGGCATCGGCCTGCACAAAGTGTTGGCTGCTGTAGGCCCGCTGATCGGCCAAGGGGTTGGCATCGATGCGGTAACGGTTGTGGGGCAATTGCAATTTGTAATTCAAGGTCTCGTTGCTGCGCAAACGCGAACCCACCACCAGCATGGCGTCAACTTGGGCATACAAGGCCTCCACGGGCTTTTGCACATTGAAGGCCCCTAAACTCATTGGGTGCTGCTCGGACACGACGCCACGGCCTTGCACCGATGTCACCACGGCCCAGCCCATGTCAATCAAGCGTTGCACCGCTTCTCCCGCATGGCGCGCGCCCCCACCCAGCCATAGCAATGGCCGCTGTGCAGATTGCAAATGTCCGGCCAATACATCTATTTGCGCGTCACTCGGGATCAGCGGTGCCAAGGGCAAGGGGGATACATCTGCGGGAATGTCGAGCAACTGAGCCTGCACGTCGATGGGGATTTCAATGCTGACCGGGCCACACGGCGGTGTGTGGGCCAATCGGTGGGCCTCGCGCAGAATGCTCAAGGCGCGTTGGGCGTCACGGATGCGAAAAGCCGCTTTGCTGACCGCCGAGAGCATGGCCAATTGCGCCGGTGCTTCGTGGATGTAGCCCCAATCGCGATCCACATAGGCGGACTCGATTTGACCGGTCAAATGCAGCATGGGTGTGCCCGCGGTCAAGGCCTCCACCAAAGCCCCTGCGGCATTGCCCGCACCGGTGCCGGTGCTGGTGATGCAAACGCCCCAAGTCGCGCTCACCCGGGCGGCTGCATCGGCCATGTTGCATGCGCCGGCTTCGCCACGCGCAGACACAAAACGCACTTGCCCGCGCTGATGCATGGCGTCCAGGATCGGCATGTTGTGAATGGAAATCACGCCGTAGGCGGTTTTCACCCCAGAGGCTTCCATAAACCGAACCGCCAGTTCTCCCACGGTGATTCGGTGGGCAGTTATTTCAGAGGGACGAGGCGTGGGTGTCATGCGGCAATGCGGTTGACGCTGCGCGGCTTGGGCGCAGCAGGATGGGCCCGGGTGTGGGCTTGAAAGGTGGGGTCAATGTGACTGACGCGTTGGGTCAATTGGGTCGCGGCGTATTGCACCGCTTGAACCACACGGGGCAAATCTTGCGGATCAATGCGCTGGCTGGGAATGGTCACACTGATGGCGGCGACCACGTGATTGAATTCATTGGTGACCGGGGCCACCACGGTGGATATGCCCGACTCAAAACCCCCCTGGCTGGTGCCATAACCTTGCGCCTTGTCATGCTCGATCATCTTGAGCAATTGGTTGCGGGTGGTCGGTGTTTGGGGGGTGAATTGGGGCAAGGGTTCTTCGGGGTATAGCTCGATCAATTCAGGCAGCCCCAAGTGGCCCATCAACACACGCCCCAGCACGGTGGCATGCGCCGGCAACCGGGCCCCCACTTGGATGGAGTGAAACAAGGCGTTGCGCCCTGGTGACTTGACCACAAACACCACTTCAGTGCCTTCGCGCAACACCAAATGCGATGAATACCCAGTGCGCTCGCACAAGGCCGCAATCACCGGGCGCGCCTGCTCGGCCATCTCCATCGAAGCAATGGTTTCAAAGCCCAAGCGCAACACACCCAAACCCAGCCGGTAGGTGACACCATCTGTGGCACGCTCGACAAATCCCATTTGCTCCAAGGTATAGAGCATGCGAAACACCGAAGCCCTCGGCATGTCGAGCTTGCGCGCCAGCGCTGCGCTGGTGTGGGCGGGCTCATCGCGGCTGAATTGCTGCATCAATTGCAGACCTCTTTGCAAGGCCGGAACGATGTAACGATCGGATTCGCTCATGCACCCTCACCCGCCGTGGTGAACAATAAATCGTTGACACGCTCGGAGGCCTCGAGCGGGCAAGCGTGCCCGACTTCCCCCAACAAATGAAAGGGCAGGCCCAAAGAAGCCGCCAGTTCTGCGCAGCCTTGGGCGGGGGTGATGCGGTCGGCCTGACCGCAAGCGACATCCACCGGGCACGACAGGCCGCGCAAATAGCTGGCCAAATCGTCACCCGCCAACATCTGGCTGGCTTGTGTGTAACCGGCAGGAATGACTTGCGCCATGGTGTGCTCCACCCAAGCCAGTTGTTCTGCGCTGGCCGTAGAAGAGAGCATGGCGCTGGCTCGCTGCGCGGCCATGCCCGCAGGGCCCAGGGCTTGGAGTTTTTCCAAGCGCTCATGCAACTTGCGCGCACGCACTTGCGGGTCAGCCAAGCCGTAGCCAGCCGCAGGGGCCAACAACCACAGGTGCTTGACCCGTTCAGGCTTTGCCTGGGCAGCGGCACTGGCCATCAAACACCCCAGCGAGTGGCCCACCAAATGCACCTGTGTGCAAGCCAACGCATCCAACCAAGCCCACACGCGCGCAGCGTAATCGCTGGCCTTGGGTTGATCGGGCTGCACGGGTGTGCTTTGCCCATAGCCCGGGGCGTCCCAGGCCAAGATGCGCACACCCCGTTGCTGCGCGGCTTGCAATTGGGCCAGCCAACTGCCGGACGCCGACCCAATGCCGTGCAACAAAACCCAGATCGGCTGACCCACACTGCCCGCACTGCGGTACGCCACCTGACCCAAGGGGGTTGAGATGCATTGCAGCGGAAAGTCTAGGATGCGCTCAGACAAAGACATGGGGACAGTCCATCACGCTTTGGTCAGGTTGCGCTTGATCGCTGCCAAGGGTGAGTCGGGCGGGTACACCGGTGTGATGGGCTTGGGCGAGCCCAGCATCACGCACATCAAAGCGTCCTCTTCACCGACATTGATTTCTTCGCGGTAAACACCGGGCGGGACCGAAATCAAGTCGCGCTCACGCAGCACCGACTCCCAGCGCTCGCCATCTTTTTCGCAAATCACCTTCATGGTGCCGCGCAACAAGAAAAAGATTTCTTCCACGTCATAGTGGATGTGCGAGGGGCCTTCATGGCCAGCCGGAATGATCATGGTCGAGAAGGTGAAGTGCCCACACGGCACGGTGTTGCTGTCGCTGGACACACCGGTTGCACCGGTGCCCACGTAGCGCATTTGGGCGCGGCGGTATTTGGGGTCGAAGTCGGCTTGAAACTTCAACGCATCCCAGTCATAGCGGCGGGTTTCAAACCGCGCGACGCGAGAATCCATCCATTGCTCAAACGATTGACCCGGTTGGCGCAGCATGCTGGCCTGGATATCGGCTTCTGAAGGGATGTTGGCGTTGAGCAAGCCACGCTCATTGAACATGGGTTGATTGGCAGCGGTGTGGGTTTGTGACATGGTGGGTTTCTCCTGGGTCAACGATCAATGCATGACAAAGCCGCCATTGACAGGCAGCAACTGTCCGGTGATGAAGCCGCTGCCTGGGCTGAGCAAAAACAGCACCGCAGCGGTCAAATCTTCGGGCACTTGGGGCCGCTGCAATGCGCGGCCCTTGAGGTACAAATCATGGCGATGCTCGGGGATATAGGCGGTGGCTTCCACCAGCGTCAATCCCGGGGCGATGGCATTCACCGTGATCCCATCTGGCCCCATCTCGCGCGCCATGGATCGGGTCATGGCCATCACAGCACCTTTGCTGGCGACATACGCCATCAAGCGGGGCGCGCCCCACAAGGCCGTGTCAGAGGAGATGTTGACCACCCGCCCCGTGGTGCTGGCTTTGAGGTGGGGGTGCGCCGCCACCGTGGCCAACCACGGGCCCCGCACATTGACAGCCATCACCTGGTCCCAGGTGTCGATGGCAATGTCTTGCATTTCTTTGCCGCCACTGTTGGTGATGGCGGCGTTATTGACCAGGCCATCCAAACCTCCCAGCCACTCGGCAGCGGCCTCGACCCCGTGGCGCACCGCCTCTGGCTTGGCCATATCCATGGACAGGTAGTGGGCCTCAGGGCCCAACTGCTGGGCCAGTGCCTGACCTGCCGCGTCCAAAATGTCGGTGATCACCACGCGCGCACCGGCCTGCACCAAGGCGTTGGCAAAAGCCGCCCCCAAGCCCCGAGCGCCGCCGGTGACCAGCACCCGGCGGCCATGCATCGCGGCTGTTGTATGGGCGGTTGTCATGTGACTTTTCTTTCGGCGCTGGGCAGGTAATGCAAGACCCGGTTTTCTGCAATCACCACCGCGTAGTAGGCCAAGATGCCAATCAAGGTCAGGGCCCCAATCACCACGAAAACACCTGCGGTGTTGCCTTGCCCTTCAAAAAAGACCAACAAGTAACCCAAACCCATGTTGCCGCCGACCAATTCACCGACCACCACACCGATCACGGCCAAGGTGCTCGCAATGCGCAAACCCGAGAACAGGGACGGCAATGTCGCTGGGCATTGAACCTTGAAAAACACTTGCAAGCGGGTGGCGGAAAAGGACCGTGCCAGGTTGATCATGTCCGCATCCAGGTTGCGCATCGCGGTCAGCACATTGATCAAGACGGGGAAAAAAACAATCAATATCGCCACCAATATTTTGGGATAAATGGTGTAGCCCAACCACATCACAAACAAAGGTGCAAAAGCCACTTTGGGGGCGATTTGCAAGGCCAACAAGTAAGGCGACAAAATGGCCTCCACTTGGGGGGACAGGCCCAACGCATAGCCCATGGCCGCGCCCAAGGCAGCGCCCAACACAAAGCCAATCACCACTTCCAGCGCGGTGATGCCACTGTGCCAAAGCAAGCGCTCTGCGCCATAAATGCGAAACAATTCATTCCACGTTTTGCTGGCATTGGGCAAGACGAATTCGGGCACACCCCACCACCCCGGCAGCCACTCCCAAGCGGCCAAGAACAAGAGCGCAACCAGTACGCTCCAAGCAGTGGTTTTGATGCCCGAAGCCATGTCTTATTTCAGGCCCACAAACTGGTTGGTGTACAAATCTTTGGCGGCCACTTCTTTCGGGACGATGGCATTGCTGACGTAGAACTTTTGCAAGTCCATCAAGCGCGCCTCGTCCATTTGTCCCAACACTTTTTGGTTGGCGTAGACGTATTTGTTGTACAGCTCAAAAGTTTGCATGATCAACTCTTCTTTGCCTTTGTGCGCTGGCACATGGGCCACATAAGCGGCGGTGGCTGCCTTGGGGTCTTTCATGATGTCGCGCATGCCTTTCAACGTCGCACGCACCAACTTTTGGATCAACTCAGGGTTTTTGGCAATCGTCTCGTCGCTGGCCAAAATGGCCTGCGCCATGCTCTTGAAGTACACATCCGCAGGCAAGATGTCGACCTTGGCACCAGCCGCCATGGCGGTGGCGGTCCAATCGGGCACCGCTGCCATGGCCACGGCCTTTTTGGCGGTGAACTGCTGCCACACACCGGCGGGGCCCGCCGATTGGATGTCCAGATCGTTTTTGGTCAAACCCGATTTGCTCAACATGCCCAGCAATGCGTAATAAGTGGTGTCTGTGTAACCCGTGGTGGTGACCACCTGGCCCTTGAGTTCGCGCGGCGACTCAATGCGGGCATCTTTGTGGCTGACCAATTGCATCAGCGACCCTGCACCCAGCACAGCCACGGCCTTGACTGGAATGCCTTGGCCGCGCGCGATGATGGGGGTGTCGCCAATGGCGCCGCCAATCACCGCATTGCCGGCACCAATTTGCTTGGCCACATCCACACCGCCGCGCCCTGCGACAAATTTCACATTCAGGCCTTCTTGCGCGTAATAGCCCTTGGCCTGCGCCAGCATCCACGGACCAAACGCGGGCAAGATGGCCGGCGCGGGCAACAAATAGGTGATCTCTTGGAGGGTGGTTGCGGGTGCTTGAGCTTGGCCGCTCAAAGGGGCCAAAGTGGCCACGGCTGTGGCCAAGGCAATCAGGGTGCGTCGCATCATGGGGTTGCTCCTATCAGTGGGTCAATGGAATGGAAAAAGCATCGGTCAACGAGAAGGGTTCAATGGATATCTGTGTCGGCATCTAGCTTGAGCAAGGCCATCAACTGAGCCACGTGATCGCCCAACTGGGGGTGCTTGCGTCTTTGCATGGGTTTGTCGCGGTCCGGCAAATTCACCGTGATTTGCTCCACGATGGTGCCCGGTCGCTCGCTCATCACCAAAATGCGGTCTGACAAGGCCACGGCTTCGGTCAAGTCGTGGGTGATGAACAACACGGTTTTGCCCTGTGCATGAACGCTTCGGGCCAAATCTTGTTGCAAGATCATTTTGGTTTGTGCATCCAGCGCTGAGAACGGCTCGTCCATCAACAGCACGTTCGGGTCCACGGCCAGGGTGCGTGCCAGTGCGGCGCGCTGGCGCATGCCGCCTGACAACTGGTGGGGGTAGTTGTTACCAAAGCCGTTGAGCCTGAACTGCTGCAACAGTTGCTCTGATTTCGCACGCCGCTGGGCCTGGGCCACGCCGCGCAACTCCAAACCAAATTCGACATTTTGAAAAATCGTGCGCCACGGCAGCAGCAGGTCTTTTTGCAACATAAAGGCCACTTGGGTGTTGGGCCCTTGCACGGGAACTCCCAAGACCTTAACCACCCCCGCCGTGGGTGGCGCCAAACCTGAGCCCATGTTCAGCAAGGTGCTTTTGCCACATCCCGACGGGCCAATGATGGACACCACCTCGCCCGCTTGGATGGCAAAGCTCACTGCGCGGGCGGCTTGCACCGCTGGATGCAAACGGCTGGCCGGGAAGGTTTTGTCTACGCCTTCAAAAGCAATGGCCGGGACGGCACTCATGCCTGGGGCACCTGAACCCACACGCGGTCGGCCTCGACCTTGACCGGGAAACAACGCAAGTCGCGTTGCCCTATTTCATTGAGGCATTTGCCGCCATTGATCTCAAAGCGTGCGGCGTGCAAGGGGCACTCGACCACACCATCCTCGACAAAGCCTTGTGACAACAAAGCGTAGGCATGGGGGCACACGTCCTCCAACGCATGGACCTGGTCTTGGTGCAAAAACAAACCAATTTTTTGTCCTTGCACGACCACCCCGGTGGGGAAGTCAGGGTCCAAGCCTGCACGTGGGGCCACGTCGTGCCAGACACCCGCAGGTAGGTTGGGAATGGTGGGGCTTGCAGTGCTCATTTGTTTCAAATATAAAACAACGGTTTACGATAGAACCATTATGGCCTTTTCTGCACTGACAAAACAGGGAAGCCAGGATTTTTCTACCCGGGGAAACCCTTTGCTTCAAGGGCCGCTGGGCATGGCCATCCCATCGCATCGCGTGTTAGCCTGCGCGCAACAGGGCCAGTTGAGTTGGTCGCCACCACCCGCCCGGAACCAGGCCCAAACCCGCATGTCCGATTTGCCCCTCATCCAAAGCCCCGCCGTTTTGCGGACCATGGCCCAAAACCCTGGCCAGGCTTGCACTTGCGCTTTGAAAAATTGCCAGGGCTGGACCAGCATCACCGAAACCCAATGGCCACAGGCCCAACTGCCCGCCGTGGCCAGCCTGCGCGACCCCGACGTGACCGAGCCCACGTTTGAAGAACACCACCCCCACGGCACCCGCTATGGTGACCCGCAAGCGCCCGTCTCGCTGGCGCACTTTCCCAGCAACCGCTGCTTGCTCCACTCCTGCGGCCTGTGTGGCCAGCATGTCATGCGCTATACCGAGTTTGGCGGTTATTACATCGATCACCGCGCCCGCCGACTGGACCCATCGACCATTGTCGACACGCCGGAATGAAGGTGACACCCCGGGGTTTCACGCACAACCACTGGGCCTAAAATCCGCCCTCCTTCGCCACTCAACCAGGACACCCCATGGGACGAACGCTCTACGACAAAATTTGGGACGAACACCTTGTGACATCCGAAGAGGATGGCACCGCCGTGTTGTACATCGACAGGCACTTGGTGCACGAAGTCACCAGCGCACAGGCCTACGAGGGCTTGCGGGTGGCCAAACGCAAGGTGTGGCGCGTGAGCTCGGTCATTGCCACCGCCGACCACAACACACCCACCACCGGCTGGGAGTTGGGCTATGACGGCCTGACAGACCCCATCAGCAAAGAGCAAATCACCACCCTTGACAGCAACATGGCCGAGTACGGCGCGGCGGCTTACTTCCCGTTTTTGTCCAAACGCCAAGGCATCGTGCATGTGATTGGCCCGGAAAACGGCGCCACTTTGCCCGGCATGACGGTGGTGTGCGGCGATTCGCACACCTCCACCCATGGCGCCTTTGGCGCGCTGGCCCATGGCATTGGCACTTCTGAGGTCGAGCACGTGCTGGCCACCCAAACCCTGCTGACCAAAAAAGCCAAAAACATGCGCATCCAAGTCGATGGCGTTTTGGCCAAAGGCCTGACAGGCAAAGACATGGTGCTGGCCATCATTGGCAAGATCGGCACCGCGGGTGGCACTGGTTTCACCATTGAATTCGCTGGTTCTGCCGTGCGTGCGCTGAGCATGGAAGGGCGCATGACCTTGTGCAATATGGCCATCGAAGCCGGCGCGCGGGCCGGCCTGGTCGCCGTGGACGACAAAACCATTGAATACCTGCGTGGCCGTCCCTTGTCGCCCAAAGGGGTGGAGTGGGACCACGCAGTGGCCTACTGGAAAACATTGCAATCCGACACTGACGCACACTTTGACGCCTTGGTGCAAATCAATGCGGCCGACATTGCGCCCCAAGTCACCTGGGGCACATCGCCTGAAATGGTGCTGTCAGTGCTCGACCGCGTGCCCGACCCCGACAAAGAAAAAGACGCCAACAAGCGTCTGGCGATTGAACGCGCCTTGACCTATATGGGGCTGGAACCGGGCAAACCCATCTCTGACATCACGGTGGACAAAATTTTCATTGGTTCGTGCACCAACAGCCGCATCGAAGACATGCGCGAGGCGGCTGCCGTGGTCAAGCGACTGGGCCAAAAAGTGGCCCGCAACGTCAAACTGGCGATGGTCGTGCCTGGCTCTGGTTTGGTCAAAGCCCAAGCCGAAAAAGAAGGCCTGGACCAAATTTTCAAAGGGGCTGGTTTTGAGTGGCGTGAGCCCGGTTGCTCGATGTGCCTGGGCATGAACGCCGACCGACTGGAGCCCGGCGAACGATGTGCTTCCACCAGCAACCGCAACTTCGAAGGCCGCCAAGGCACCGGTGGACGCACCCACTTGGTCAGCCCGGCCATGGCCGCCGCCGCCGCCATCCATGGCCATTTTGTCGACGTGCGCCAATTTGTTTGAAAGCAGAGACCATGAATAAATTCAATGTGCACAAAGGTTTGGTCGCCCCCATGGACCGCGAGAACGTCGACACCGACGCCATCATCCCCAAACAGTTTTTGAAGTCGATCAAAAAAACCGGCTTTGGACCCAACCTGTTTGACGAGTGGCGTTACCTTGACAAAGGCGAACCCGGTCAAGAACACATCCAGCGCAAGATCAACCCCGATTTCATCTTGAACCAGGCCCGCTACCAGGGTGCGTCTATTTTGCTGGCGCGCAAAAACTTTGGTTGCGGCTCATCGCGCGAACACGCGCCCTGGGCCTTGGAGCAATACGGTTTTCGCGCCATCATTGCCCCCAGCTATGCCGATATCTTTTTCAACAACAGCTTTAAAAATGGCTTGCTGCCCATCGTGCTGCCCGAAACCATCGTGGGCCAGTTGTTCGATGAGTGCTTTGGCTTTCCCGGTTATCAATTGACGGTCGACCTGGACCGCCAAGTGGTGGTGCGCGCCCAAGGCGAAGAGATTCCCTTTGAGGTGCAACCCTTTCGCCGCTATTGCCTGATGAATGGATTGGACGACATTGGCCTGACCCTGCGCCACGCCGACAAAATTCGCGACTTTGAGGCCGCACGCCTCACCGCCAAGCCCTGGCTGGCGCAAACCCTGCCGGAGAGCTTTCGATGAAAATTGCAGTTCTGCCCGGTGACGGCATTGGCACCGAAATCGTTGCCGAAGCCGTCAAAGTCCTGAAGGTTCTGGGCTTGCCCCTGGAAATGGAAACCGCCTTGGTGGGTGGTTGTGCCTACGACGCCCATGGCCACCCCCTGCCCGACAGCACCTTGAAGTTGGCCAAAGAAGCCGACGCGATTTTGTTTGGCGCGGTGGGCGACTGGAAATACGACACCCTGGACCGCCCCTTGCGGCCCGAGCAAGCCATTCTGGGTTTGCGCAAAAACTTGGGGTTGTTTGCCAACTTTCGCCCCGCCATTTGCTACCCCGAGCTGGTCGGCGCATCGAGCTTGAAGCCAGAGTTGATTGCGGGCTTGGACATCCTCATCATCCGCGAGCTGACCGGTGACATTTACTTTGGCCAACCACGTGGCCGCCGTGTGTCGCCTGACGGCGCTTTCGCCGGTGCCGAAGAAGCCTTTGACACCATGCGCTACACCCGCCCCGAGGTGGAGCGCATTGCCCGCGTGGCCTTTGAAGCTGCCCGCAAGCGCAGCAAGCGTGTGACCAGCGTGGACAAGGCCAATGTGCTCGAGACCTTCCAGTTTTGGAAAGACATCGTCACCGAGGTGCACAAAGACTACCCCGACATCGCACTGGACCACATGTATGTGGACAACGCAGCCATGCAGTTGGTCAAAGAGCCCAAGCGCTTTGACGTGGTGGTCACCGGCAATATGTTTGGCGACATTTTGAGCGACGAAGCATCGATGCTCACCGGTTCGATCGGCATGCTGCCCTCAGCGTCACTCAACGCCAGCAACCAAGGCTTGTACGAGCCCAGCCATGGCAGCGCCCCCGACATCGCTGGCAAAGGCGTGGCCAACCCCTTGGCCACCATCTTGTCTGCAGCCATGATGCTGCGCTTTAGCCTGAACCAAGAAGCTGCAGCTGTGCGCATTGAAAACGCCGTGAAAAAAGTGCTGGCCCAAGGCCTGCGCACCGGCGACATCTACAGCGAAGGCACCACCCAGGTGGGTACCGCGCAAATGGGCGATGCGGTGGTCAAAGCGCTGGGTTGATGCGTTGCAGTTGTCCAGTGTTTGGTGGTGTCGGCACCGGCATTCGACTTGGCCACACGACTTGTCCGCAAGCTGAACGACCTGCATGCGGCCTTGATGCAAGAGGTCCTTGCCAGGTTGGGGCCCGTATATCAGTAACACCTTCAACCCTTTCACGCCCGGTTTAGCGAAGTTGGCATGTCTGGCACAGAAGCAGAGCCATGCACTCAATCAAACGCCCAGGCACCCGCGCAGGTTGGGCCGATTTCGCCGCGCCAAATAGCGCGTCCTGGCGCGTCAGAGCCCGCGCCGCTGGCGACCATCAGGGGAAGTAAATGCTCTGCCCTGGGGTGTGAAGCCACACCGCCCGGGGCCACATGCCATTGATTCAACTGGTCGGTGCGCGACTGCCAATCACCGCTCAAGGCTTGATCCAACCAATCGTGAAACGCATACGAGGCCGGGGCTTGACCCGCGAAATCACGCAAATTGTGATAATTCATGCCAGAGCCCAGAATCAACACACCATCATCGCGCAAGCTGCTCAGCGCGCGCCCCCATTGGCTGTGCAGCACGGGGTCCAGGTTCACTTGCAAAGACATGGCCACCACTGGAATATCGGCCTGCGGGTACATCACTTTGAGCGGGATGAAAACCCCATGGTCCCAACCGTATTCAGCATCGGTGCGCGCCGCAAAGCCCGCTTGCTGGAGCAGTTGGGCCGCCTGCGCAGCCAAGGCGGGCTGCCCGGGGGCCGGGTATTGCAAGGCATAGGTTTCAGGTGGAAATCCGTAGTAGTCGTAAATCAACGCCGGGTTGGTGCCACTGGTGAACGATGGCACCTCAAACTCCCAGTGCGCCGTGACGATCAAAATGGCGCTGGGCTTGGTTGGCAAGTGCTGGTCAATGCCGCGCAAAAAATCTTCGGTCTGCTGAAACAGTTGCTTGCGCTCACCGGTCATGAAGAAAGAAGGGCCACCCCCGTGGGGAATGTACAAAGCGGGCATGCGGGACATGTCAAATTCCCCCAAAAGAGATCATCGATTCTCCAGAGCCAATTTGGGAACCACCCGGGCATAGATCGCTCGTTCCGCGTCCACCACCTGACGGTAATCGTTGGCATTGAGAAAGGCTGGTGCAACCAAGGACACGGCAACAAAACTTTTGAACTCTTCCGATTCAATGGCTTTTTGCAAGGCATCATTCAAGCGCAGAACCACATCGGCGGGCAGACCTTTGGGTGCAAAAAAGCCAAAGTCTGCGCGCAAGGCCAGGTCGATGCCTTGTTCCTTCAAGGTGGGCACGCTGCTCAAAGCGGCCGCCCGGGTGGCACCGAATTGCGCGATGGCCCGCAGCTTGCCGGCCTCCACTTGGGCGTTGATCACGCCCGGCGCACCAATCACCACATCCACAAAACCACCCATCACCGCCGTCAAAGCAGGGGCCAAGCCCCGGTGTGGCACGTGGGTGAATTGGAAGCCTGCTGCATCGGCCAAAGCTTCGCCGGCCAAATGCACCGCGGTGCCATTGCCGGGGCTGCCAAAAGTCAGCTTGCCGGGATTGGCCTTGGCATAAGCGGACATCTCTCGGGCATTGCGAAAGGGCGCATCGATGCGGGCCGCCAAGTAATGGGGGGTGATGCTGGCTCGGGCCAGGGGCATCAAATCTTCATACACATAAGCCGGCTTGCCCACCAGCGGGGCCACGGTGAGCACCGCGGGTGCCGAATACAACAGGGTGTACCCGTCTGGGTTGGCTCGGGCGACGAAGGCTGCGCCGATGGTGCCTCCCGCGCCATCGCGGTTTTCAACCACCACCGATTGGCCCAGGTGCTTGGCGGCCAACTCAGCAATTTTTCGGGCTTCGCGGTCGGTGGCGCCGGGTGCATAGGGCACGACAATGGTGATCGCTTTGGTGGGGAAGCCTTGCGCCGACAAGTTCAAGGCCGAGCACAAGGCCACGCAGGCCCACCCCTTGAAAATCCAACCCCAGCTTGAACCGTTCAGATACATCTTGCTTCTTTCATTGATCAAATGGCATGGCGCGCGCAAAAGCACGCCGACTTCGGTCATTTTCACCTCAAAATGAAAGCGCACTCTGAGGGCCGCCGTGCCAACTGCCAGGGCTTAGGATGCAGGCTTTTGTATGAAGCATTGCGGGACACACCTTGATAGAACACCATCTGCAGCGACTGATTGAGCGACTCACCCAACCTGGGCTGGCATGGCCCCAACAGGTCGACACACAGGCCCGTTGGTTGGTACTCGACACCTTGGGTTGCGCCATCGCGGGGGCACGCGCCCCCACGGTACGTGCCTGGCTGGAAGGCCAGCACCTGCGCGCCGATCCCTTTGCCACGGCAAGCCCTGCCCCAGGCGGGCCCAGCCCAGGCGCCGCCATGGCCTTTGCCATGGCCGCCTGTTGGGACGAGGCCTGCGAGGGCCATGCCCGCGCACACGGCCGACCTGGCGTGGCCGCTTTGGCGGCCATTTGGCCTTGGGTGCATCAAGTGAATTGGGGGCAACTGCTGAACGCTTTCGTGCTGGGCTACGAGGTCGGCGCGCGCATGGGTGCTTTGCTGCGCATTGCACCCGGCATGCATGTGGACGGCAACTGGCCATCCTTGGGCGCCGCGGCGGCGGCGGCAAGCGCCCTGCAACTCAATGCCCAGCAGACCCTGACCGCCATCCACATCGCGGCCTGCCAATTGCCCACCTCCTTGTACCGCCCAATCCAAACCGGCGACACGGCGCGCAACACCTATTTGGGCCACGCCGCCATGCTGGGGCAAATGGCGGCACAAGCCGCAGCCGCTGGCATCAGCGCACCGGCCAATGCCATTGAAGCCCATTTGCAAGTGGCCTATCAAAAACCCGCGCCACTGGGATGGCAAGGAACGGACGATTTTGAAATTTTGTCCGCCTATTTCAAACCTTATGCGGCAGTTCGCCACGTCCACTACGGCGCGCATGCGGCTTTGGGGCTGCGCCCACAATTTGATTTGGACATGCTGGATCAGATCGATTTATGGGTTTACCAAGAAGCAGTGACGTATTGCGGCGTGCGTCAACCTCAAACCCCCTTGCAAGCGCAGTTTTCGCTGTCATTTGGTGTGGCCGCCATGCTCCGCTGGGGACACCTGAATTCAACCGTCTACACCAAGCTTGAATTTGAGGATGATGGGGTGCGCCGGCTGGAGAAAAAAGTGACCCTCCACGTGCACGAAGAATGGACCCAAAAGCAGTGGCGGCGCGCCAAACTGAGGCTGACTTTGGTGGATGGCCGGGTACTGGAGAACACCTGCCCAGCGGTGATGGGCGACGCAGACATGCCCTGGAGCGAGAAGGACCTCAAAGACAAGTTCATCACCAACTGCCAGGGCAGCTTAAGCCCAGCACGCAGCCAATTGCTGGCCGAACATGTGCTTCATGCCCCAACCCAAGCACCTGTTTTCCCCTGAGCAAAAGAAAAAACGGTCAAGCACAGAGAGTCTGAGACGCCTCCCATGCCTTGTCTATGGCACCCGCCAAGCCCCCATCATTTGGCCGTGCAGTTGTTGCCTTGCCACCGTGAGCCCACCACTTTTTCTTGGCGTATTTCAAAAGTGGTTTGGCAGGTCAAAGAGATGTTGTAAGCAGGGGATCCTCCCACGGCTTGGGTGAAGGCGCTGTTGCCGGTAACGATGGTTTGGTAGGAGGGCGCCGTGCCTGGGACCCACATCTGCGCATTTCGGGTGAAGCTGACAAATTTGCTCCCAGAGACCTCATGTTGATTGTCTGGCGGCCCCCATGTTCGGTAAAGATCCAACTCAGAAGACCCCACCCAGGTGGCCAACATCTGTTCATATTTGGCGGTCGTGGCGCACCCCCAAAACAAAACCCCCACGCACGTCAGCGACAGCCAGCGAAGCCACCTCATGGGGTCACTCCGGATGGGTCATGTGCATGCATGATTCATGGCCTCCCAGGCGCTGCGGATGGATGCTGAAATGTGATGGCGGCCAGTGGCCGTGGTGCTCTTCCCATGATAGAACCAAACATACCGCTGGCTGTGGGCAGCTTCATGGGTGCGGCCTTGTCAGCCAGCGTTGGACAGGGCCGCTAGAATGCCTTCATGTTTTGCAAACAAAGTGATACACACCACGCTCCACTGGCCCTGTCGGTTCAGGGGAGCAGCTGCACGATCACCTTGAAAACAACCAAAGGCTAATCGCCTCGGTTCGTCGCGCCCTTCCCGGCCAGACGAGCCGGGGATCAAGAACACATGGATTGAAAGGGCGAAAAAATGAAAAAAATCGGAAATCGCGTTGGCTTGGTCGGCTGGCGAGGCATGGTCGGCTCGGTCCTGATGGACCGCATGCAAGCCGAAAAAGACTTCGACTTGATCGAGCCCGTGTTTTTCTCCACCTCCAACGCGGGTGGCGCAGCGCCAGCCATGGCGAAAAACGAAACCAAGTTGCTTGACGCTCACCACATCGATGCCCTCAAAGCCTGCGACATCATCATCACCTGCCAAGGCGGCGACTACACCTCGGAGGTGTTTCCCAAACTGCGCAGCGCGGGCTGGACGGGCCACTGGATCGATGCCGCCTCTACCTTGCGCATGAAGGACGACGCCGACATCATTCTTGACCCGGTGAACTTGCCCGTGATTGAAAACGCACTGGCCAAAGGTGGCCTCAATTGGGTGGGCGGCAACTGCACGGTGAGCTGCATGCTGATGGGCGTGGGCGCTTTGTACAAAGCCGGTCTGGTGGAGTGGATGAGCA
>CAMDLJ010000020.1 GCA_945901665.1 Bordetella parapertussis
AAATGCGTTTCGATTTGCGCCAAGGTTTTCCGCTGGTCACCACCAAAAAAGTGCATTTGAAATCCATCATCGTCGAGTTGCTGTGGTTCCTCACCGGGTCGAGCAACAACAACTGGCTGACTGAGCGCGGCTGCACGATTTGGGACGAGTGGGCACGCGAAGACGGCGACTTGGGGCCGGTGAAAGGCGTGCAGTGGCGCAGTTGGCCCACGCCCGAGGGCGGCCACATCGACCAAATCACCGAGGTCATCAAGACCTTGAAGAGCAACCCCGATTCACGCCGCATCATCGTGAGCGCTTGGAACGTGGCCGACCTGTCCAAGATGGCCCTCATGCCTTGCCACGCCTTCTTCCAGTTTTATGTGGCACCGCCCACCACCGCTGGTGGCAAAGGCCAGCTGAGTTGCCAGCTGTACCAACGCAGCGCCGACATTTTTTTGGGCGTGCCGTTCAACATCGCCAGCTACGCGCTGCTCACCCACATGGTGGCGCAGCAATGCGACTTGGAGGTTGGCGACTTCATTTGGACCGGTGGCGACTGCCACATTTACAGCAACCACCACGAGCAAGTGGAGTTGCAACTGACGCGCTCGCCCTTCCCCGCGCCCACGCTGCACATCAAGCGCAAACCTGAAACCATCTTCGACTACCAGTTTGAAGACTTTGAGGTGCGTGACTACCAGTGCCACCCTGGCATCAAGGCACCGGTGGCGGTGTGACTCAACGTCAAAACGTCATCAGCCGAGAGCAACTCATCGGCCTGGTGGCGCTGACCCTGATGTGGGGCCTGAATTGGCCCATGATGAAGCTCTCCTTGCGCGAGTTGCCCGCGCTGTACTTTCGCTCCATCACCATGGCCTTGGGGGCTGCATGGTTGTGTGCGTATTACATGCGCCAGGGCGTGCGCATGTGGCCTCAGGGGCGCGAGTGGCGCGACATCGCGGTCTTGGGTGTGCCCAATATGTTGTTGTGGCACACCTTTGCCATCTTGGGGGTGCAAGCCCTGCCCTCTGGCCGCGCCTCGACCCTGGGGTTCACCATGCCGGTGTGGACAGTGGTGTTGGGCGCTGTGTTCATGGGCTTGGCCTTGAGTTGGCGCAGCGCAGCGGCCGTGGTGGCGGCCTTGGCCGGTATCGGCCTCTTGATCAGCCACGAACTGAACGCCCTGCAAGGCCAGCCCATGGGGGTGTTGTGGATGGAGTTGGGTGCCATCAGTTGGGGCTTGGGCACCTTGCTGATGCGCCGCGTGCAAAGCACCCTGCCGGTGCAAGCGCTAACGGTGTGGATGATGCTGCTCAGCAGCCCGTTTATTTTTGTCGCGGCGCTGGGCAGCGAGAGCTGGCAGCCTTGGAATTTGTCGACCTGGGGTTGGGTCAGCGTGGCCTATGCGGTGCTGATCAACTACGGCTTTGCCCAAATCATTTGGTTTGGCATGGCGCGCGATTTGCCCGCGTCCACCAGCGCCATGAGCATCATGGCCGTGCCCGTGGTGGGCACCTTGTGCGCCACGGTGGTGGTGGGCGAAATCCCGCACTGGCAAGATTACGCAGCCATGGCCTGTGTGCTGGTGGCCATTGCAGCGGTGCTGCTGCCACACCGACCTACCAAAGCCCTGACCACCAACTGAAGCCACCATGGAACTCAAACTCATTTATGCGCGATCGCGCAACGGCGTGATTGGCCGCGATGGCCAATTGCCGTGGCACTTGCCCGCCGATTTGGCGCACTTCAAGCAAACCACTTTGGGACAAGCGGTGGTGATGGGGCGCAAAACCTGGGACTCATTGCCTGAGCGCTTCCGCCCCCTGCCGGGTCGCAGCAACATCGTGATCACGCGCCAAAAAGACTGGCAAGCCCCTGGGGCCTTGGTGGCGCATTCACTCGACCAAGCCATGTCCCTTTGCCCCGAACCTGGGCCTTTGTGGGTCATCGGTGGGGCCGAAATTTACGCTCAGGCTTTGCCGCTGGCCAGCACGGTGGTGGTGACCGAGATTGACTTGGAGGTGCAAGGTGACGCCCATGCACCCCTATTGGGCGCCGAATGGAAAGAAATGTCACGGCAATTTCACCCCATCGAGGGAGGATTGAGTTACAGCTTTGTCCGTTACCACAAATAAGAGTTTCCCCATGTCTGGTTCAGGTTTTCACGTTCACGGCCCCCACGATCATGATTTGGAGCACGCTGCACAGCATGGCAATCCAGTAGGAGACGCCCAGACCAATGGGGGCCCGTACAAATACAAATCGGCCATCGTGGGCATTGGCGCCTTGGCAGTGGCCCACATCTGAACACTGGAAACAACTGACCCCTGGTCTCCATGTGCTGGGCGGCACAGCCCGCCCAGAGATGGCCAGGTTTAGGCGCGGCGCGGGGTCAAACCCTTGCGGCCTTCGATGCGCGCCTTGCGCAGGTATTTTTGTTTTTCGTTGTTCACATACACCTCGGCGATGGGGGCGACCAGGCTGGCCAACAGGTGCAGCAGGTACATGCCAATGAGCAAGGGCGACATGAACAAAGCCAGCACGGCAAATGCCCAGTTGTTTTGGCAATAAGCCCAAATATCGGAAAACTTCATGGCAATCTCCTGCGTGCGTGCATCTCAACGGACATCAGGCGCCAAGCCAAAACGTCATTTGTGACACACAATTTTGAAAACCGCCTCGGCCACAGAGTCTGTTTGGATGGGGTACCAGTTGCCGCTGACAGAATTTCGAAAAACCACCTGGCCTTCGGCCATGGGCTCTGAAAACGAAGAAAAAGCCAAAGTGCGGCGCTTTTTGAGCTTGCACTCGTACTCCACCAGCAAGCGGCGCGATTGCGCCCCCAGCTTGTTTTTCTTCTTCATGTCGATCAACTGCAATACCTTGGGGTTGGCCCCCTCGGTATAGATTTTTTCGCGGTCGATATAGACCACTGCGGTTTGGGTCTCGTCGACCTCCTCCCAAGCAGCGGTAGCTGGCAGCACCCAGCACATGATCCATATCGACAACAAAAACCTCATCCAACACCTCCACAAGGGAACACAGCCCACCATAGCCAGGCATCGTAACCAATGTATCGGCACCAATAAAGGGAAGTTGAGTCGGGCTGCTGTTGCCCGAGTGGCCCATCCTGGCGGCCGGTGTTTCACTCCCCGGCGTAGACGGCCAGGTCAGGGGCGGCAAAGTTGAGCAAGGTCAGCATGTGGTTGATCGTCAAACACACCGAATACAAGCCCAGTGCCCCATCGGCTTCGAGGCCAAAGCCCAAAAAGCAGCCCGATGACAACACGCACACCGCGTCTGGGCGCTCCGACTCGGGGATGGCCATCCACCAGCGCTGCAAATCTTCCAACTCATCTGGCCCTTGGAAAAAAACCACCATCACCGGCACCCGCTCAGACGGCGCGCCCTGGTACTTGATGGTGGGCTTGATATCGCGACGCAATTGTTTGATGTGGGAGCACAACTCCCGCAAGCCCGCATCGTCATCCCCCGGTTGATCGGCGACTTCCATCACCAGCGCCACGGCCTCGGCCAATACCAAGCGACTGGTGCCATCGTGCAGGGGAAAACTGGGCATGAAGCCGTGCTCAATGATGAGGTTGAGTTGCTCGGTCAACACGCCCGTGGCGTCGGTGATGCGGCCTGAGGTGAAGCGCCGGTGGGCTGAAAACAAGGGCCGCAAAAACTGCTCGATCAACACCCGGCGCATATCCGCCACATGCCCCAGGTCTTTGGGATCGAGTTGGGCGTAGGCGGTCAAGACCTGGTCTTGCACCGCCAAGAGCCGGTCGATGAGGTAGGGGTTGGCTTTGGTCATATATATTTTCAAATGGTCACATTTGTTGACATATTAAAGGATGCCTGATGCATCGACCGGGCTGCGCCAATCTTTATCTATGATGCACAAGCTTTGCCGCTTGGCCCCCACTTTGAAGACCTCCCCATGAAACTTGCGACCTGGAACGTCAACTCCCTGAATGTGCGCCTGCCCCAGGTGCTGGATTGGCTACAGGCCCAGTCAACCGATGCGCCCATCGATGTGTTGGCCTTGCAAGAAACCAAGATGACCGACGACAAGTTTCCGCGCGCCGAGATAGAAGCCAGCGGCCACCACGTTGCCTACTTTGGCCAAAAAACGTACAACGGCGTGGCCTTGATCAGCCGCCACCCCGTGCAAGATGTGGTGAACAACATTCCCGGTTTTGAAGACGACATGGCGCGGGTCATCAGCGCCACGGTGCAAGGCGTGCGGGTGATGGGTGCTTACTTTCCCAACGGCCAAGCGCCTGACAGCGACAAGTTTGTGTACAAAATGCGCTGGCTCGAGGCCTTGCACCAATACGTGCTGGCCAGTTTGCAAACCCACCCCCAGTTGGTGCTGATGGGCGACTTCAACATCACCTGGGACGATCAGGATGTCTGGGACCCGGTGGGCTTGGCCGGCACCATCCACTGCACCGATGCCGAGCGCGCCCATTTCAAAAACTTGTTGGACCTGGGGCTGGTGGACGCGTTTCGACAATTCGAACAGCCCGAAAAGAGTTACTCGTGGTGGGACTACCGAGAGTTTGGCTTTCGGCGCAACCGGGGCCTGCGCATTGACCACATTTTGGTCTCACAGGCGCTGAAAGGTCAGCTCAGCGCTTGCACCATCGACAAGGCCCCGCGCAAGAACGAGCGCCCCAGCGACCACACGCCGGTGGTGGTGGATATCGCGCTACCCCAAGGCTGAGGGTAGGCCGCGCGGCAGGTGTCAGTCGTCCAAGCCGAGTTCTTGGATTTTGCGGGTGATGGTGTTGCGCCCAATGCCCAGTTTGACAGCGGCCTCGATGCGCCTGCCACGGGTGTTGGCCAGCGCAGCCATGATGAGCTTGGATTCAAAGCGCCGTGTCAAAGCGTCCCACACATCCGTGCGCCCCGACAACAGCAAGTCCATGGCTTCTGCTTCCAAACCCAACTCCCAATCGGCGCCGGGCATGTTGAGGACGCCAGATCGGGTCGGGGCAGTGGCCGCCAAGGGTGTTGAAACAGGCGCGCTATAGACAATATCGCCATGGCCATTCAGTGCACTGGGCAAGGTCGCCTCCATGGCCAGGCCTTCCACGCCGTTGGTGCGCAGCGTCTCTGCAGGGGTGTGGCTGGCCAAGGAGACCCCCCTTGACGGTGCCCATGCGCCATCTTGGTTCGTGGCGTGCACCACTTCGGGGGGCAGGTCTTTGGGTTCAATGACTTGGGCCGGTGCCATCACTGTCAACCAGTGGCAGATATTCTCCAGTTGCCGCACATTGCCCGGAAACTGGAAGGCCGTCAAACAGGCTTGGGCCGCGTCAGAAATGCGTTTGGGCTCCACGCCCAACTGCTGGGCGCTTTGTTGCAAGAAGTGGCGCGTCAGCACAGGGATGTCTTCCACCCGTTCGCGCAAAGCGGGCAAGCGCAAACGAATGACGTTCAAGCGGTGGAACAAGTCTTCTCGGAAGGCCCCATCTTTGACGCGCAACTCCAAGTCTTGGTGAGTGGCAGCAATGACACGCACATTGGCCTTGATGGCGCTGTGCCCACCGACCCGGTAAAAACTGCCGTCGCTGAGCACCCGCAACAAGCGGGTTTGCAGGTCAAACGGCATGTCACCGATCTCATCCAAAAACAGGGTGCCACCTTCGGCTTGCTCAAAGCGGCCGCGGCGCATGCTTTGTGCACCGGTGAAGGCGCCGCGTTCGTGGCCGAACAATTCGCTCTCGAGCAAGTCTTTGGGAATGGCCGCGGTGTTGATCGCCACAAACGGACCTTGGGCGCGCGGTGAATGGCGGTGCAAGGCCTGCGCCACCAACTCTTTGCCACTGCCGGACTCGCCAGTGATCATCACCGTCACATGGCTTTGGCTCAAGCGCCCAATGGCGCGAAACACATCTTGCATGGCCGGGGCTTGGCCCAGCATTTCAGGGGCAGCTGCGGTGCCAATCGTGCCCACTTGTTCATGCTGACTTTCTTCCACCGCCCGCCGAATCAACTCCACCGCTTTGGGCAGGTCAAAGGGTTTGGGCAGGTATTCAAAAGCCCCACCTTGAAAGGCCGATACCGCGCTGTCGAGATCGGAAAACGCGGTCATGATGATGACCGGCAAGCCTGGCATCAAGGTTTTGATGCGCGAGAGCAAATCCAAGCCTGAGCCTCCCGGCATGCGGATGTCACTCACCAAAACCTGAGGTTGCTGCTCCACGTCCCCCGCCTCCAGGGCTTGCAGCACTTCGCGCGGACTGGAAAAACTGCGCGTGGGCATGTCCTCGCGAAGCAAAGCCCGCTCCAAGACAAAGCGGATGGACTGGTCATCGTCCACGATCCAAATGGGTTTCATATCAACGCTTCACCTCAAGTCGGTCAGTGTTTGAGCACTGTTTGCACACATCTTCAGGGCAATGGAATCATGATTTTGAAATCGGTCAAACCGGGCACGCTCTCGCACTCGATCAAGCCTTGGTGCTGCTGCACAAAAGTCTGGGCCAAATTCAAACCCAAACCCGAGCCACCATCGCGGCCCGACACCAAAGGCGAAAACAACCTGTCTTTCAAACTCTCCGGGACTCCAGGCCCGTTGTCTACGACATGCAATTCCAATGCCAACCGAAAACGTTGCTTGCTCACCGTGATTTGTCGCGCCACCCGGGTGCGCAAAGTGATGACCGCGTCACCCTGGATGATGCGCTCACCCAAGGCCAAGGCGGCGTTGTGGGCAATATTGAGCACGGCTTGGATCAACTGCTCAAAGTCCCCCCGGAATTCGGGCAGCGAGGTGTCATAGTCGCGTTGCACCCGCAAGCCACGCGGAAACTCGGCCAAGATCAGCGATCGCACGCGCTCGCAAACCTCGTGGATGTTCACATCCGTCACCACATGGGGCCTGCGATGGGGTGCCAACAAGCGATCGACCAGGGTTTGCAAACGATCGGCCTCACGCACGATGACCTGGGTGTATTCGGTCAACTCGCGCGACTCGATCTCCATTTCCAGCAATTGCGCCGCCCCCCGAATGCCCCCCAAAGGGTTTTTGATTTCATGCGCCAGGTTGCGGATCAGCTCTTTGTTGGCCTGGGCCTGGCTGACCATGCGTTCTTCGCGGTCTTGGCGCGCCTGTTGCTCCTGGGGCAACAACTCGATCAGCACCTCATCGGCTTGCTCACCGGGCGCCACAATCACATGCACGGGCGTGGTTTCTTGGTTGGCGCGCAACAGCCTGGCGTCGTAGCGCAGGGCGGAAAAGCGGTATTTGTCGGCATCGTCCAGCGCCTGGGACAGGGTGTCTGCCTCGCTCAAAAAGTCCAGCAAGCTTGCGCCTTGCAAGGCGCGGCGGGACACCCCCAGCATGTCCTCCAATGCGGCGTTGGCAAAACACACCCGCGCATGGGCATCGACCACCGCCACCAAGGTGGCCAGCATGTCAAAAGCCTGGTAACGCTGGGCCAGGGGCAAAGTGAGGGTTTTGTTCGCATTCATGGTTTGGCCACCAACGTGCCCAAACGGGCGAGTTCACGGCGCAAACCCGCCATATCGGCTTCAGAGCGCAGCAAAGCCATGCGCAACTCCGCCACCCGCTGCTGGTACTTGGCCGGATTTTTGAATTCGTCGCCTTGCTTGATCGGTTCACCGTTGTTCCACAAGCGGGCGATTTCAGCTTGGGCCGCGATGGCTTTGGCCAATTCAGCCTCCAAGATTTGGCGTGCTTGCTGATCGCGGTCTTTTTGCGCTTGTGCGTCCACCTTGGTATGCGCAGCTGTATCGGGCAGCGGTTTGGAGCGAGGGCCCGCTGACTGCGCAGTGGGTGCGGGCGGTGCGGCAGCGGCGGAGTTGGCATGCACCCGCGTACCTTCGATCACCGTGACCGGCGTGGCACCCATGCGTGCGCAGTCCGCACCTGGCACAGGTTGGTTGGTATAGGCGTTGCCACAGCGGTAAATCTCGGCAGGCGTCTGTGCCAGCGCTGCTGTGCAAAGCCCCAACACCCCCAAGCGCACGGCACGACCCAGGCCCCAGCCAATGGGGCAGAGGTATCGCGGGGTGGGCCAAAAATGGTTCATGTGCTGGCAAACGACAAGGGACGGCAGCGCCGTCCCTTGTGCGTGAGCGCTGCCCAGATCAGAGAGAGTAATACATATCGAACTCGATCGGGTGCGTGGTCATGCGGAAACGCGTGACTTCTTGCATCTTCAGTTCAATATAGGCATCCAACATGCTGTCGGTGAACACCCCGCCTTTGGTCAAGAAAGCGCGGTCTTTGTCCAAATACTCCAGCGCCTGGTCCAGGCTGTGGCACACGGTGGGGACCAATGCGTCCTCCTCGGGGGGCAGGTGGTACAGGTCTTTGGTGGCGGCCTCACCGGGGTGGATTTTGTTTTCCACGCCATCCAAACCGGCCATCAACAAAGCGCTGAAGCACAGGTAGGGGTTGGCCATGGGATCGGGAAAACGCGCCTCAATGCGACGGCCCTTGTCAGACGCCACGTGGGGGATGCGGATCGAGGCTGAACGGTTGCGGCTGGAATAAGCCAACTTCACCGGGGCTTCAAAACCGGGCACCAAACGCTTGTAGCTGTTGGTGGTGGGATTGGTGATGGCGTTCAATGCACGGGCGTGCTTGATGATGCCGCCGATGTAGTACAGGGCAAAGTCGGACAAACCAGCGTAGCCCTTGCCAGCAAACAGGTTTTTGCCGTCTTTCCACACCGACTGGTGCACGTGCATGCCCGAGCCGTTGTCGCCCACCAGGGGTTTGGGCATGAAGGTGGCCGTTTTGCCATAGGAATTGGCCACGTTCCACACCACGTACTTGAGGGTTTGGGTCCAGTCAGCGCGCTCAACCAAAGTGCTGAACTTGGTACCGATTTCGTTTTGACCGGCGCCAGCCACTTCGTGGTGGAACACCTCAACGGGAATGCCCAAAGACTCGAGCACCAATGAGATTTCGGCGCGCAGGTCTTGCGTGCTGTCCACGGGTGGCACAGGGAAATACCCCCCTTTGACGGTGGGACGATGGCCGCGGTTGCCGCCATCCATTTTTTTGCCGCTGTTCCAAGGGGCTTCGTACTCGTCAACGTGAACAAAGGAACCCGACATGTCGGCGCCCCAACGCACATCATCAAAGATAAAGAATTCGGGCTCGGGTCCAAAGTAAGCGGTGTCGCCCAAGCCGGATGCCTTCAAATAAGCCTCGGCGCGCTTGGCAATCGAGCGCGGATCGCGGTCATAGGCTTTGCCATCACCCGGCTCGAGCACGTCGCAGGACAAAATCAGGGTGGTCTCTTCGAAGAAGGGATCGATGTTGGCCGTATTGGGATCGGGCATGAGCAACATGTCCGAGGCTTCAATGCCTTTCCAACCGGCGATGGAGGAGCCATCAAACGCGTGTCCGTCGGTGAACTTGCCTTCGTCAAAGTGGGAAATGGGCACGCTCACATGCTGTTCTTTGCCACGGGTATCGGTAAAGCGAAAGTCAACGAACTTGATATCGTGTTCTTTCACCATTTTGAGCACATCAGCGACGGTCTTGGCCATCAATTTCTCCAATAAGTTGGTGGTTAAAAAAATAGTTACAAAGCCTTATGCAGAAACTGTGCCACTGCGACACATCCTGACTGCTTGTATAAAAATCGAATTTTGCCTTGAGTTTGTTAATTTAAAGAGATGCTTGGGGAAATTTGGCAACCATCAACATCAAGCGGCTATTATTTGCACTTTTTTGGTGCAATTATCTGCAACCCAAATTGGTGCATATTCTATTTTCGCACCATTTCAGGGCCAAACTGAAAATCGAATGCCTTTAAGCCTTCCAACATGGCAGGATAGGCTTGCTCGACCACGCCAACCAATCCCTTGACGCCCAACTCCACATGGCGCCCATGGACCGGGTGGTCAACACTGGGGAGGCTGAACACCTTGGCACCTTCAAAACGCGCCTCAATGGCCTGCATCAGTGGGGTAAGGGTGGCCTCCATGCCGCCGTAGATGACGATGGACTTCTCCATTTTTTCGGCCACATGAAACCAAGGCGCATAGTGGGTGTCCAACACCCATTCGATCATGGGCCAAGCCATCACCGGAAAACCGGGCACAAAGTGCACGGGGCTGCGCGGCCCGTGGCAGGTGAAACCAGCGATCTTGTTGTAAGGGTTGGGAATGACCTCAGCGCCTTGCGGAAACATGGCCATGTTCAAGCGGTGCTGGTGTTCGGGGCGATCGGGTTCATAGGGAACACCTTGCTCGGCAGCTTGATCGCGGATGCGCTCCAAAATAAAGCCCTTGGCTTGGGGCTGCAAGGCCAAAGGCAGGCCCAAGGCCTGGCCGGCGCACTGCCGGGTGTGGTCGTCTGGGGTGGCACCAATGCCGCCACAGGAAAACACCACCATGCCGCTGTCAAAAGCGCGGCGCAGGCTGTCGGTGATGCGTTGCGGGTCGTCGCCCACATACTCTGCCATCTCCAGGCCCAAGCCGCGGGCTGAGAGCAATTCAATCACTTTGGTCAGGTGTTTGTCGGCACGCTTGCCAGACAAAATTTCATCGCCCACGATGATCAGGCCAAAGCCTTTCAACGTGTCCAGGGCATGGGAAGATGGGGGGGTGGCAGCAGTCATGGCGCGCATCCTACGCCATCTGCCCGAGCCAATCTTGGGTGGGAATGGCTCAATGGTGCTGGCGCAAGGCCTGCCACATCCGTTGCCAGCCCAATACCTGTTGCGCCCAAACCCCTTGGCCGTAATCGCGGCCGCTTTCAATTTGATCGCGAATCCCGGTGGGTGGGTCATCGGCGCGGCGCAGCGCGGTGCCCAGCAAGTCGTCCCACCATGGGAACAACACACCAAAGTTGTGTCCCCCCAAAGACATGGGGCCACTGGGGTTGTCAGCTGCGCGCGCGCCTTCATGGCCCCAGCCCACGCTGTGGTGCCAGCGATGAAAACGCGGGCTGATCAAACACCGCTCTCCCCACGCACCAAAGGACAAGCGCAGGTTGGCATGTTGGAAGTTTTCCAATAACTGGGTCAGCGCCACCACCGCCACAAATTGCCCAGGCGGCATGCCCACGGCCTGGGCCACCACAACCCAGACCACAGACACCAGCGCATCGTCTAAAAAGTGGTTGCGCTGATCGGTCCATTGGGTCATTTGGCGCTGGGAATGGTGCACAGCGTGCAAAGCCCACCACCAAGCCCATTGGTGCTGGGCACGGTGGATGGCGTAATTGACGGCATCAAACAGCACCAGGTACATGACAAAGGCCACAACCGCGACATCGGTGACGCCCGGCCATAAGTCATCCAAGTGCATACCGCTCCAGCCCGCGCTGCGCAGACCGCTAAACAGCGCATCGGCCAGCGGGTCCAGGGTGAAAAACAGGGCCAAGCGAAACACGCCCAGGCGATGGATCAAGGTGTAAATCACATCGCTGCGCACAGCACGCTTGTCGCGCATGGGCTCCACCGGGCGCCACCACTCCAGGGGTTGGATGACCAGCAGCATCACCCCCAATTGCAGCAAACCCACCAGCAACCAACCCGTGCCCTCAAACGCCAGTTCCATCGACTGGCCCAGGCCCAGTGAAAACGCCAAGGGTTGAACCAGCGTTTCAAACAGCAGCGCTTGGGCCGCAGCAAACAGGTCGATCACGGCTTCCATGCGGGTCCTCCAGGCGCACCGCTGGCGCGGGCCAGGGCGGTGGATGCACGACCTTGTACGGCTTGGCGCACATGGCTCGCATATTGTGGGTGTTCACGCAAGGTGACAAAGCAAAACCCCTTTTGCTTGAGCCCGATGATCAAAGGCTCCAGCACGGCAGGTGCCCATGGGTCTTGGCGCGACCAAATGCCCAAGTGGGCCATCAAGATATCGCCAGGGCGGATGTTGGCCAAAGCGGTATGCAGCAGTTGGGCATTGCTGTGGGTCTGGCTGGACAATTCATCGCCCAAAAACCCAGCTGGCGCCCAGCCCACATGGGCAAAACCACATTCGCGGGCGGCGCTCAACAGGGCTGGGGAGGTCTTGCCACCCGGCGCACGAAACAAGGGCAATGGGGCTTTCCCCGTGACGGCCTGCAAGCGGTCGCGGGCGCGGGTGATTTCTTGGCAGTACTGCCCGCCATCCCAATGTCGGGTTTTGTTTTTTTCGGGCCCCGCGCTGGCACGCACGCGAAAGCGCCCGCCGGGCAAATCAGCCTTCCAGTACACGTGGTCATACGTGTGTGAGGCGAAGGCATGGCCCTCGGCGGCGCGCGCGCGCCACCACGGTGCCCAATGCTCGCCCAAACTGCCGTCGCCCACTTGGGTGGGCTCATGGGCGGCGAAAAAAGTGGCCTTGACTTGGTGCCGACGCAACACATCGGCGATGAGGTCGGCCACCCCCATGTGGCCGGTGTCAAACGTCAGATAGAGGGGCCGCGCACAAGTCGCTGTGGCCAAGGCGTTGGGCACATCCCCGCTGAAATGTGTCGAGCTGTGCGCGGCAGGGGCCGCTGGCGCCAAGCTGGGGGCAACTGGCGCAAATGCGTTCGAGGCTTGGACCTGCACCGGACCCGCCACCATCCACAGGCCCAGGACCAGGCAAAGCCAGTGCGAGCCAAGGCTCAACCGCTGGCACATGACAAGCTCACAGGCGCGGCGCGTGATCCAAGGTCCAAATGCCATGCGGAGATTTGCCCACTTTGATTTGGCGCACCAAGGCGCCGTTTTGCGTATCAATGACGCTGACTTTTTTGATCCAACGCGAAGACACCATCAGCCAACGCCCATCGGCGCTGAGTTCCATGCAGTCAGGTCCACCCGGGGCTTTGAACTGCGACACCACCGCAAAGGTTTGCAAATCGATTTTGCTGATGGTGTTGGCCACGCGGTTGCTGACATACACATGGCGCCCATCGCCGGCAGAACGAAAGGCATGCGCCCCCTCCCCCGTGGCAATGGTGCGCACCAGTTTGGCCGGGTTGGCACGCAAGTCAAACACCTGCACCTCTTTGCCGCCGGTCAAGGCCACCAATAAGGTGCTGTCGTCGCGGGTGCCAAACACATCGGCAGGCAGACTTCCGGTTTTGACGCGCCATTTCAAAGTTTGCGTGGCCAAGTCCACCGCCACCAACTCATCGCTGTCTTGCATGCTGGCATAAGCCGTGGTGCTTTGGCTGTCGATCCACAAATGGCTGGGCGTTTTGCCCGAAGGTATGCGCTTGACCAGTTGCGGGTTTTGGCCATCCCAGCGGTAAATGTCAATGTGGTCAAGCCGGTTGGCCACGGTGATGAACCACTTCATGTCGGGCGAAAACCGCAAGTGATAAGGGTCAATGGTGCCGCGCACGACGCGCTGCACCTGGGCAGTTTTGGGGTCGATAAAACTCAGCGAATCGCCACCCGCATTGGCCACAATGACCGATTTTTCGTCCGGGGTGAGATACAAGTGGTGGGGCTGTTTGCCAGTGGGAATTTGGCGTGTGACCTGCCATGTCTTGGGGTCAATGACACTCACGCTGGCGCTCAAGGAGTTGAGCACAAAAATCGGGTGGGTTTGCGCCCCCGCCGAAACCGCCCAAAACCAACACAAACAAGCCAAGCCTGGGCGAATAAAAGCACGCATATCGACAACCCAAAGCCCTAGGGGCCACCTGTTTGATTCCATGCCATGAGTGTAACGATGGCACTGGGCCAGATGGCCGGCACGGCTAATATGTCCCCATGCAGCACATCATTTGCCACGGCGTCGCCTTAGAGGTGAGGCACATTGCCACCCCCAACACCGACCCGGCGCTGGCGCCGATGGTCTTTTTGCATGAAGGCCTGGGCTCGGTGGCCATGTGGACCCAGCGCGGCGTGGACTGGCCGCTGGCGGTGTGCCAAGCCACGGGCCGCTCGGGTTGGGTCTATTCACGCCGGGGGTATGGTCAATCCGACAGACCCATCGATGTACGTGGCGCCAACGCTTTGACCCCCGATTACTTGCACCATGAATCCTGGCAAGTGTTGCCCGAGCTTTTGGCCCAAATCGGTGTTGAGAAACCGGTGTTACTGGGGCACTCAGATGGCGCCAGCATCGCCCTGCTATACGCCAGCCATTGCCCGGTGAGCGCTTGCATTGCCATGGCCCCACACGTCATCGTGGAAGATATCTCCGTGTCTGCCATTCAATTGGCCAAAACTGCTTTTGAACATGGCGATTTGCGCCAGCGCCTGGCCCGTTTTCACGCCGATGTGGACACCGCCTTTTGGCAATGGAACGACATTTGGTTGTCGCCTGCTTTTCGCCCCTTTGACATCCGTTCCATCTGCCACGCCATCACGGATCCGGTATTGGCTTTGCAAGGTCGGCAAGACGCCTATGGCACGCTGCAACAAATCAATGACATCCAAACCCAAGGCCGCATCGAACGCGTGGTGATCGAGGACTGCGGCCACACGCCACACCGCGATCAACCCGAGCGGGCTTTAGCCCTGGTGGTGGATTTTTTGGCAAACCTGTCAGGGACAGGCCCAGCTCAGGGCGTGTAGCCCAGCGCTTGCAAATCGTTGTGGGTGAGCCAGCGCCACTGCCCGGGCAGCAAATCAGCTGGCAAGTGCAACTCGCCCATGGATGAGCGGTGCAAGACCTGCACGCGGTTGCCCACAGCGGCCAACATGCGCTTGACCTGGTGGTACTTGCCCTCGGTCAGGGTCAAGGCCACATGGTGGCTGCCCAGGGCCTGACAGGCCGCAGCGCGCACGGGTTGGGGGTCGTCGTCGAGCACCACACCGGCCAAGAGTTTTTCGATTTGTGGCGCGGTGATCGCGTCCACCGTGTGCACCTGATAAACCTTGGGCACGTGGTGGCGAGGAGAGGCCATGCGGTGGATGAACTGGCCGTCGTCACTGAGCAGCAGCAAACCCGTGGTGTCTTGGTCCAAGCGCCCCACGGCTTGCACCCCGTCGACCGCGCCCTTTTGGGGCCGCTGGCGCAAGGGTGCGGGCAGCAGGGAGTAAATGCTGGGCCAGGCCGAGGGCTTGCGAGAGCATTCGGTGCCCGCAGGCTTGTGCAGCATGAGGTGGGCACGTTCTCGGTACACCCATGCCTGGCCTTGCACTTCGAACGGCCAATCTGAACTGGCTTGGACCTCGAACCAGGGGTCATCGCAGGTCTGCCATTGCCCATCGGTTTGCAGTCGAACACAAGCTTTTTGCACCAAGCCCACACACACCCGGCGGGTGCCAAACCCTTGGCTGTACAACAGGTCTTGCAACTCCATCAGGCCACCACCCCACGTTCGCGCAGGGTTTGAATTTGGGCCGTTGTCAAACCCATCTCGGCGAGTACCGCATCGGTGTCTTGCCCCAGCGCAGGGGCCAAGTTGCGCAAACCGCCAGGGGTGCGCGAGAGCTTGGGCACCACGCCCGGCACGCTCAGCAGGCTGCCATCGGCCAAGGTGATTTTTTCAATCATGCCGCGTGCCTGGTAATGCGTATCGTTGGCGATATCGGCAATGGAGTAAATGCGCCCGCCCGGAACTTGCGCATGCTCGAGCATGTCCAGCACCTGCTCCACCGAATGCTGCAAGGTATAGGCTTCGATAGCGGCGTCAATTTCCGTGACCCGCTTGACGCGCCCGGTGTTGTCGGCCAAGGCCGGGTCCTGGGCCAAATCCTCACGGCCTATGGCGAGCATCAGGCGCTTAAAGATGCTGTCGCCATTGCCCGCCACCAGGGCATAGCCACCGTCGTTGCAACGATATGCGTTGGTGGGCGCAATCCCGGGCAGGGCGCTGCCACCGGGCTCGCGCACCGCACCAAAGGCGCTGTGCTCGGGCAGCAAACTTTCCATGCAATTGAACACCGCTTCGTACAAAGCCATGTCGATCACCTGGCCCAGGCCACTGCGGTGGCGCTCGTGCAAGGCCATCAAAATGCCGATCACCCCGTGCAAGGACGCCAGGGTGTCGCCAATGCTCACGCCCACACGCACCGGCACGCGCCCCGGCTCGGCCGTGAGGTAGCGCAAGCCCCCCATGGCCTCGGCGACCACACCAAAGCCGGGCTTGTCGCGCCACGGCCCGGTTTGTCCATAGCCACTGATGCGCAACACAATCAGCCGCGGGTTGAGGACTTGCAGCACCTCCGGGCCCAAGCCCCAGGCCTCCATGGCACCGGGGCGAAAGTTTTCAATCAAGACATCCGCTTCGGCGGCGAGTTGGCGCACGATCTCTTGGGCCTGGGG
>CAMDLJ010000021.1 GCA_945901665.1 Bordetella parapertussis
GACTCCTGCGGCGCTCGCATCCGTGTGGTGGCGCGGGGCATGCCGGTGGGTTTAGGACAACCCATATATGACCGCTTGGACGCCGACATCGCCCACGCCATGATGGGTTTGAACGCGGTCAAAGGCGTCGAGATGGGCGCTGGTTTTGCCAGCGTCGCGCAACGCGGCTCCACCCATGGCGACAGCTTAACGCCCGAGGGTTTCGCAAACAACAACGCCGGTGGCGTGTTGGGCGGCATCAGCACGGGCCAAGATTTGGAGGTGAGCATCGCCATCAAGCCCACCAGCTCCATCCTCACGCCACGCGACAGCATCGACAGCGCAGGCAACGCGGTGCAGGTGCAAACCAAGGGCCGCCATGATCCCTGCGTGGGCATACGCGCCACACCCATTGCCGAGGCGCTTTTGGCGTTGGTGGTGATGGACCATGCGCTGCGCCACCGCGCGCAGTGTGGGGACGTGCAAACTGCATTGCCACCCATCGCTGCTCAGTACAAAAGCTGAGCCTTGATGCCCCGCTCCCACGGCCCAGGGCTGCGCCAAGGTTTGTGGCCGTTTGGCTTTTTGTCAGCGGCCTATTTCACCCACATGGGGTTTTTCAACCCCTATCTGTCTTTGTGGTTGCAGGACCTGGGCATGGGTGTTTTGGCCATTGGCGCACTCACGGCCATGCAATCTGCGACCCGCTTGTTCGCCCCCTTTTTATGGGCCTGGTTGAGTGACCATACCGGACAAAGGGTGCGCTTGATGCGCCTGGGCGCCTTCACCGCTTGGGCGGTGTCTTGGGGGTTTTATGTCAGCCATCAATTGTGGTGGCTGAGCTTGGTGATGGTGCTGTTGTTCATCCACACCAGCCCGTTGATGTCCCTGAGCGAAGCAGCCATGGCCCAGCGGGTGAGCATTGCCGGTCAATTTGACACCCAGCGCTATGGCCGGGTTCGGTTGTGGGGCTCCATGGGATTTTTGGTCACGGTGTTTGCTGCCGGGGCTTGGTTTGAGCGCCACGGCATGGCCGATTTCCCCCATTGGACGGTGGCCACCTTGGCGGCACTCAACTTGGCGGTTTGGTGGTTGCCCAATCAGGTGGATCCCCCGGCTGCGAAAACCTTGGCCGGCCGTCTGGGCCCTGTGCTGCGACAAACCCCGGTGCGCTGGTTTTTTGCCACCTTGTTTTTTCATGTGTTGTCGCACACCAGTATTTACGTGTTTTTGTCTTTGTATTTGGACGGTTTGGGTTACAGCAAAACCATGATCGGCGCCTTTTGGGCCCTGTCAGTGGTGGTCGAGGTGATTTGGTTTTATTTTCAAGGCCGCTGGATGCACCGCTTGGCACTCGGCCATTGGTTGCTGCTGACCGCTGCTTTGACGGTTTTGCGCATGGTCATGACCGCCCAAGCCGCCGATGTGTGGTGGGTTTTGGCGCTGGCCCAAGCCCTGCACGCTTGGACATTCGCAGCTCACCATTCGGCTTGTGTGCAATGGATCAGCCAAGCTTTCCCAGGACCCTTGCGCGCCCGTGGTCAGGCCTTGTATTCGGTGCTGGGCTATGGCCTGACTGGGGTTCTGGGTGCCTTGGGTGGGGGTGTCATCAGCCAAGCCTGGGGCATGGAAGTGGTGTTTCAGTTGTCAGCCCTCAGTGCCGTGGCGGCGCTGTTTTGTGCATGGCGGTTTGGCATGATGACAAAACCTGGCGAGGGTGCTTGCTGAAACGTGAGGTACCCGTATGGGCCTGTATGCAAGGCGCACAATGGCTAACCTTTGAGGAGAATGAGATGGCTTTCAAGTGCTTATGGTCGGTGTGTGCTGCATTGGCTTTTTCCAACGCGGTGGCGGCCACTGACCCTGTGTACCAGCAGGTTTGCTCGGTGTGTCACGCGGCGGGTGTGGCGGGTGCGCCCAAGGTGGGGGACACCAAGAAGTGGGCCCCGTTGATTGCCGAAGGCCAAGTGATATTGACCGCCCATGGCTATGTGGGCATCCGTGCCATGCCGGCCAAAGGCGGTAAACCCGATTTGGCTTTGAAAGATTTTGCCGGTGCCCTGGTGCACATGGTCAATCAGTCGGGTGGCAAATGGACAGCCCCCAATGCGGCACTGCTGGGTCAGATGGAAAAAGAAGTGGTCAAGCGCGAGAAAGAGCTCAAAGCGAAAAAGTGATTCGGCTCAGTCGCGGGGCTTGAACCCCAGCACCATCATGGTGGGGATGCTGCCATCGGTGTCGCGCGGCAAGGTGTCGGTTTTGTCCAAGGCTTTGATCACCGCTTCATCCCAGGCTTTGTTGCCACTCGACTTGATGAGCTTGCGGGACATGATCTTGCCATCGGTGGCAGTGCGCACTTCCACCTCGGCCACTGGGTTACCACTGACATCATCGGGATTGAACACGATATTGGGTTTGACGCGGGCAATGATGCGCCCGCCATAGCTGGCCGACGGGCCTGAGGCGCGCATTGCATCGCCCGTGGCATTCGGACTGCCCGTGGCCCCAGCCATGCCGGCCATTCGGCGCAGGTTTTCGTCGCGCATGGCTTGCAATTTGCGCTCTTCCTGGGCAGCCCGCTTGGCCTCTTGCTCTTTGCGCTCTTTGTCCTTGCGTTCTTTTTCTTTTTGCTCCTTCAGGGCCAGCTCTTTTTTATCGCGCTGCGCTTGGGCGAGTTTTTCTTTCTCGCGCAGGCGCTGTTGTTCCAGCGCTTTTTCCTTTTCTTTCTGTTCGATTTGTTTTTTGAGTTTGAGCTGTTCTTGCTCCAACTTTTTCTCTTGCTCAGCCTTTTTTTGCTTGGCAATGGCAATGTCGGCATCTCGGCTGGGGGGAGGTGGCGTGGGTTTGACCTTGGGCGCCGGTGGGGGTGGGGGGGGCTCAGGTGTGGGTTCTGGCGCGGGGGGAGGCGGCGGGGGTGCAGCGGCTTTGGGCAGCGCTGACCACAGCTCGGCTTCTACCGCTGGGGTGCTGTCGGTGGGCCAGTTGATGCCCCAGGTCAGGGCCATGAGCAGCAACACATGCACCACCAAGGCCATGCCCAGTGAGCGGCCCAAACCTTGGGCCGGTGGCGGGGCAAGTTCCAGGTGCATCGAGGCGGTGCTCATGGGGTGGCCGTGGCGATCAAGGTTGGAGTTGTACCGATAAGCCCACGCGTTGCACCCCTGCGCGTTGCAAACTGTCCATCACCTTGACCACGGTTTCGTATTTGATGCCTTTGTCGGCGCTGATCACCACGGGCGTGTTGGCGTTGCCGCCTTGCAACTGCATCACTTGTTGGGGCAAAGAGGCCAGGTTGACCGATATTTGGGTGCTGGTGGTGCCGGTGGATTTGAGTTCGATTTTTTCTTGCGCATCGATCAACACCTGGATCACTTGCTCGGGTTGAGTGGCTGCTTTGCCCACGCTGGGCACGTCGATCACACTGGGGGAAATCAGGGGAGCGGTGACCATGAAGATGATCAACAACACCAACATCACGTCGATGAAGGGCACCATGTTGATGTCATTGATGGCCCGCCGACCACGGGCACTGCGGGGTGAGGCAGAGGGCATCTGGATAAACCCGCTCAGTGGCCCGAGGTGGACTGGCTGCCCACATTGCGTTGCAAGATATTGGAGAACTCTTCCATGAAGGTGTCCAAGCGAATGGCCACGCGTTCGATGTCGCGACTAAACCGGTTGTAGGCCAGCACAGCGGGGATGGCCGCAAACAAACCAATGGCTGTGGCGACCAAGGCCTCGGCAATCCCAGGCGCCACCTTGGCCAGGGTGACTTGCTGCATGCTGGCCAAGCCGGTGAAAGCGTGCATGATGCCCCAGACCGTGCCAAACAATCCCACGTATGGGGAGACAGAACCGACCGAGGCCAAAAACGACAGTTGGGATTCGATCGCATCCATCTCGCGTTGGTAGCTGGCGCGCATGGCGCGGCGCGCACCGTCCATCAGCACCGCGCTGTCGCTGATGCGGCGCTCACGCAGTTTTTGGTATTCGCGCATGCCACTGGCAAAAATACGCTCCATGGGGCCGGCCAGTTTGGCGTTGCTGGTGGCCGATGCGTACAAATCATTGAGGCTGGTGCCCGACCAAAAGTCCCGCTCAAAGTTTTCGTTCAGGGTTTTGATTTGTTTGAGCGCAATGGCCTTGCGAAAAATGGCGGTCCAGCTGGCGACCGATACGCCCATCAGCAACAGCACCACGGCTTGCACCACCCAACTCGCATTGAGCAGGAGGTGAATGATTGAAAAATCTTGGTTCATGGCAGCAGGTCCAGAAGGTAGGTGGGTATTCTCGCAGGGCGCATGCTGGCCGCATCCACCCAGCCAATGCGGATGCTGCCCTCGCACAAGAGGCTGGCATCTGGGCCATCATGACGGGTGGCCTGTTGCTCCAAGCTTAGGCTGGCGCGGCCTTTGTCTTGCAGTTGAGCGCTGACATGGACGACATCGTCCAGCCGCGCAGGCAACAAATAGCGCAAGGATGTGTGGGTGACCACAAACATGCCGCCAGTGGTTTCGCGCAAGTGCTGTTGTTCCAGGCCCAAGTGGCGCAGCCACTCGGTTCGGGCGCGCTCAAAAAACTTCAGGTAGTTGGCATAAAAAACAATGCCACCAGCATCTGTGTCTTCCCAATAAATGCGGATGGGGTGGACAAACAACTCAGCCATGCGACAGCCATTGCTTCAATCGATCCATGGCCTGCGACAACTGCGGCAGGCTGCTGGCGGTGGACAAACGCACATGGTGTTCGGTGCCGTGCTGGCCAAAGTCGCGCCCAGGTGTCATGGCCACATGGGCGTGCTGCATGGCGGCCAGGCAAAAATCCCAGCTGTTGGCCAGCCCTAAGCGCTCACAAATAGCGGCGACATTGGCCCAGGCGTAAAAGGCCCCATCGGGCATGACTTCGACGGCCATGCCCATCTCGCACAGGGCTGGCACCACGGTGTCGCGGCGCAACTGAAACTCGCTGCGGCGTTGCTCGTAAATGGCCAAGCTCTCGGGCTCAAAGCAGGCCAAGCCAGCGCGTTGGGCAATCGTGCTGGGGCAGATGAACAGGTGCTGGGCCAGGGACTCGAACACCGGCACCAGTGAAGGCGGCACGACCAGCCAACCCAGGCGCCAGCCGGTCATGTGAAAGTATTTGGAGAAACTGTTGATGCTGATCACATGCTCGCCCAAGCGCAGCGCGCTTTGCCCATACGTGCTGTCATAGGACAAGCCCAAGTAAATTTCGTCCACCAACGTGACGCCGCCTTGTTGTTGAACGAATTGGTCGATGGCGCGCAGGGCGTCGGGGTGGATGGAGGTGCCGGTGGGGTTGGACGGGCTGGCGAGCAAAACACCTTTGGTGCGCGGTGTCCAGGCTTGGCGCACCTGTTGGGCGTCAAGTTGAAAACGATGTGCAGCCGTGGTGGGCAGCAGCACGGCGCGCCCACCAGCGGCTTGAACAAACTGTCGGTTGCACGGGTAGCTCGGGTCGGGCAACAAAATGTCGTCACCCTCGTCCACCAAGGCCATGCAGGCCAGGTGCAACGCCGCTGAGGCGCCAGCAGTGACCACGATGCGGCTCGGGTCAATGGCCAGCCCCCAGCGCTGGGCATACCAATGGCCGATGCGTTCACGCAGCGCTTGCAAGCCCAGGGCATGGGTGTATTGGGTCTGCCCATTCAGGATGGCTTGTTGTGCCGCCGCTTGAACCAAAGGTGGGGCGGTGAAGTCGGGCTCGCCGATGTTGAGCGCGATCATGGGACGGTCGGTGTGGGCCCATTGCTGCGCCAATTGCGCAGCGGTCTTGCCCATCTCCATGACGTAAAACGGTTCAATGCGTTGGGCGCGTTGAGACAGCTTCATGGTGGGGGTCATGGTTGAGCCGGTGTGTCAGCCACGTGCCAAACCCGCGTCTCGGTCGGCTTGGACCTCTTGCGGCCGCAGTTGCGCGGCCAAGCCGTTGAGCACGGCATTGATGTATTTGTGGCCGTCGGTGCCACCAAATTCTTTGGCCAGTTCAACGCATTCGTTGATGGCCACGCGCCAGGGCACATCCAGGCATTGCTGCAACTCATAAGCGCCAATCCACATGATGGCGTGTTCCACCGGGGATATTTCCAACATGCGCCGGTCCAACAAGGGGGTGATCAACACATCCAAGGCAGCGCTTTGTTGGGCGCAGCCTTCGAGCAGCGCCATGTAATGGTCTGGGTCGGCCTTGTGAAAGCCTGCCAGCTCGCGGGTAAACAGGTCCACCGCTGCCACTTCGTTGCCACCGACTTGAACTTGGTACAAGGCTTGCAGCGCAAACTCGCGCGAGCGGCTGCGTGGGGTTTTGCTGCCGGCTTTGCGGGCGCCGGTTTGGGTGGTGCCGGTGCGGACTTGGCGCGGTGGGCGCACGGTGCTCAACGCAAACGCTCCAACAACAAAGCCATTTCGATGGCCACGCGCGCAGCATCGCGGCCCTTGTCGGTTTGGCGCGCCTCGGCCTGGGCCATGTCTTCGGTGGTCAAGATGGCGTTGGCGATGGGGATGCCATGGTCCAAACCCACCCGGGTCACGCCAGCGCCCGATTCATTGGCCACCAGCTCAAAGTGATAGGTCTCGCCGCGAACGATGCAACCCAAGGCGATCAAGGCGTCAAACGACTCGCGCTCGGCCAAGGCTTGCAATGCGATGGGTACCTCCAGGGCACCGGGCACCGACACGGTTTCGATGTTCTCGGGCTCTACGTGCAGGGCCAGCAACTCAGTCACGCAGGCGTGGTGCAGGGCATCGGTGATGTCGGCATTGAAGCGTGCTTGAACAATGCCGATGCGCAGGCCAGCGCCATTGAGCTGCGCAGGGTGTGATGGCTTTTGTGGGGTGAACATGGCCGCTCCTTGTGGTTCAGGTCAGGCGCTGTCGCCAGGGATCAGGTAGCCGGTGATTTCCAGGCCATAACCGGCCATGCTGGGCATGCGCCGGGGGGTGCCCATCAAACGCATGCGCTGCACACCGCATTCGCGCAATATTTGCGCGCCCACGCCATACGAGCGCAAGTCCATGCGGCCGCGCTCGGGGCCGTGGGCGGAGCGTGCGGTGCCATCAAATTGGGCCAACAATTGCTGGGCCGATTCGCCGCAATTGAGCAGCACCAGCACGCCGCAGTTTTCTTCGTCAATCCGCTGCAAGGCCGCGTCCAGGCTCCACGAGTGCATGGTGCGCCCAACCTCCAGGGCGTCCAGCACCGACAAGGGCTCGTGGACCCGGGCCAGCACCGCTGTGCGTGCGTCCCACTGCCCGCGCACCAAGGCCAGGTGCACATCTCCCGAATTGGGCTCTTGAAACGCATGGGCTTGAAAAACGCCGTGGGGGGTGAGCAAGGGGCGGCTGCCCACTTTGCTGACAAGAGACTCGGTTTTGCTGCGGTGCTCGATCAGGTCTGCGATGGTGCCAATCTTCAGCCCATGCTCGGCCGCAAACAGTTGCAAATCGGGCAGGCGGGCCATGGTGCCATCGTCCTTCATGATCTCGCAAATCACACTGCTGGGGTTGCAACCGGCCATGCGGGCCAGGTCGCAACCGGCTTCGGTGTGGCCCGCACGCATCAGCACGCCGCCCTCGACCGCTTGCAAGGGAAACACATGACCAGGCTGGACCAAATCTTGGGGTCGGCTGTTCGGCGCGACAGCCACCTGAACCGTGCGCGCCCGATCGGCCGCTGAAATGCCGGTGGAGACGCCCTCGGCAGCTTCGATCGACACGGTAAAGGCCGTGCCGTGGGACGTGCCATTGCGCAATGTCATGGGTGGCAGGCCCAGGTATTGGCAGCGCTCGCGGGTGAGGGTGAGGCAAATCAAGCCGCGGCCAAATCGGGCCATGAAATTGATCGCCTCTGGGCTCACATGGTCGGCAGCGAGCACCAAGTCGCCTTCGTTTTCACGGTCTTCTTCGTCAACCAAGATGACCATGCGACCGGCGCGCAATTCGGCCACGATGTCTTCTACGGGGGAGATGGGTATGGGTTTTAAAGCTGCATTCATGGGTGGGGCGGTGCCAGGCTGGGATCGGCGCGCAACATGCGCTCGACATAGCGGGCGATGAGATCGATTTCCAAATTGACCTTTGTGCCAGCACGGAGCTGGTGCAAGGCGGTGTTTTGTACCGTGTGGGGGATGAGATTGATGCTGATTTCGGTGCCATCGACAAGGTCGAGCACACGGTTGACAGTGAGGCTCACCCCATTGACGGTGATGGAGCCTTTGTAGGCCAGGTATTTGCCCAGTTCGTGGGGGGCGAGCAGGCGCAACACCCAACTCTCACCCACGGGTTCGAATTGAACCACTCTGCCCATGCCATCCACATGTCCAGACACCAGGTGCCCACCCAAGCGGTCGTTGGCGCGCAGGGCTTTTTCCAGGTTGACTTCAACCAGGCTGTCCAAGCCACAGGTTTTATCCAGCGATTCGGCAGAAATATCAATGCAAAAGCGGTTGTCTTGGGCTTGGAGTTCGGTGACGGTCATGCAAGCGCCGTTGATGGCGATGCTGTCGCCCAAGCCGACATCGGCCAAATAGCCCGCGGGCACGGACAGGCTCAGGCGCTTGCCGTGTTGTAAAGAGCGACCCAGGTCGTGGACTTCGACGATGCGACCCACGCCGGTGATGATTCCGGTAAACATGCGCCTATTCTCGCAGGGTTCAGCGCAGCACCCGGGCCATCAAGCGCAGGTCGTCTCCGATGGGGGAGAAATCCACCCAGCGCAGACGGATGGCTGCATCCAATTTTTCCAGGGCAGGCAGTTGGGCCATGCCCTGGCCGGGCCCGAGCAGGCACGGTGCCATGTACAGCAGCAATTCGTCCACCAGGCCCTCACGCAACCAGGAACCATTGAGTTTGTGGCCGGCTTCGATGTGCAACTCGTTGATGCCGCGCTGACCCAAGTCGGCCAATAAGGCAGGCAAATCTACTTTGCCGCTGGGGTTGGCCAGCAGCGTGGTCTGCGCGCCAAGTTGGGTCAAGGCTTCGCGCGCCTCGGCGTTGGCTTGTGCGCCATACACCCAGACCGGCCGTACAGGTCCCCAAAGCGCGGCGTTGAGGGGCGTTTGCCATTGGCTGTCCACCACCACCAAAGGCGGCTGGCGGGGTGTGGTGACCAGCCGAACGTCGAGCAAGGGGTTGTCTTGCAATACCGTGCCCACCCCGGTCAACACCGCACAGGCGCGGGCGCGCCAGTGGTGTCCGTCTTGCCGCGCTGCTGGCCCGGTGATCCATTGACTGACCCCGTTGCTCAGGCCGGTTTGACCGTCTATCGACGCGGCCACCTTCAGGCGCACCCAAGGCAAGCCTGTTTGCATGCGCTTGAAAAAACCGATGTTGATTTCATGGGCGCGCTCTTGCCCCAAACCCATGATCACGTCGATGCCAGCTTCACGCAAGCGAGCAATCCCTTGTCCAGCGACCAAAGGATTGGGGTCTTGGCTGCTGATGACCACGCGGGCCACCCGGGCTTGGATCAGCGCATCGCTACAAGGCGGTGTGCGTCCGTGGTGGCTACATGGCTCGAGGGTGACATAGGCGGTGGCGCCCTGGGTGTCATGGCCTTGCAGCTTTGCGTGTTGCAAGGCCATGACCTCGGCATGGGCATGGCCCACAGCCTGGGTATGGCCCTGGCCAATGCAGTGCCCCTGGGGGGAGACCAGCACACAGCCCACCCGGGGATTGGGGCTGGTGAGGTACAAGGCTTTTTCGGCCAAGCCCAAGGCTTGGTCCATCCATGATGCATCGCTGTCAGACATGGCGCAGATTATCAGCGGCTCCAGCACTCTTTGGCGGACAGGCTGGCGTACTGCACGCCTTGCTCGCCCAAATGGTTCAAGGTCAACACGCCACACGCATCTGGGGCTTGGTTGGCTTGTGGCACAGCTTGCAGGGCAAAAGTGTTGGCTGTGGCGTTGGTTTGCAGCTGAATTTGGTAGGTCCCGCCAGACACCTCCAACAGGGCCGGTGGGACTTGCTGGGGGTTGGGGTAAGCCCCCTGGGTGGCTGCGGCACGCTCCAGCCATTGGGCGGTTTGCATCAAGCTCAGCTTGGCCAGTTGGCGCTGACCCCGGCGCAAATGGTTTTGGTATTGGGGCACAGCCCAACTCAGCACCACGGCCAACAGGGCCAGCACCAGCAAGGTTTCCATCAGGCTCAAACCCGCCCATTTGATGGGTCGATTGGCGCTTTGAGCATCGCACCTTAGGCCCAAGACCTGTTTGTGCCCTTGGGTGGATTGCACCTCGAGTTGCGGGCTGGTCACTGCGGCACGCTCGGGTCGTGTGCGCACGTTCATGGCAGCACCTCTTGCCAACTCAGCCAGCGCCCGCCCGTGGCTGCGTCGTTAGCCCCTTGCCACCACGCCTGCAACACGATGGGCGCTGACCTGGGCGAGGCTTGGGCCAAGGCAGTGATGCGCCACAAGGGTGTGGTTTGCGCGCGGTCAGCGTTGGCAAAGGCCTCCAACCAATAACCACTGCGGTCAGCCAAAACCGGGTTGATTTGGCTGTCCCTGACCGCGGCCCCAACAGTGAATTGGCCATAGCGTGCGGCCGTATTCAAGCGCTGCGCCCACAGAGCGGCCGAGGCAGGCTCCAGTGCCTCTGGGGCACAAATGCCATCCATGCACTGACCGGACGGCAAAGTTTTTTTGAGCTGTGCCAAACCCGCTGCGGTGTGCGGAATAAAGGGCCTGGTGGGCACGGCATCTGTCGCTGGGGTGCTGTGGCGTGCATCTTTGTTCAAGGCAAAACTGGCCAGCAAATCTTGTTCGGCCTCGCGCAGCAAGGCCTCCGCGGCCCAGCGTGCACGCCACTCATCGCCATCGCTGCGCAACAAGTGGGCATGCAACCACACGCCCCTGGACAAAGACAAGGCACTCAAAGCACCCAGGCCCAGCACGGCCATCACCGTGGGCAATGCCCAGCCTTGGTGGGTGCGGTTCGGTGCCTTCATGGAACCGGGTTGGCCGCTTGGCGCCAGGCAAAAACTTGGCGTTGCACCCAACGCACTCGACCATCGCTGGGCAGGCTTTCGCCGCGACAACCCTTGACGGCGGTGGGCATGGCCTTTGAAACGGGTGCGCCGAAGCGCCGGATGCATACCTCCACGGCCAGCACCTGGCTGGGCACCAGGCCGGCTTGGGCTGGCACCCATTGCACTTGGGTCATGCCATTTCCTCCCTGGGTGCTATGGGCGTAGCGCAGTTGCATGTCCTCAATGCCTTCGGCCAAAGCTTGCGCGCTGGCGCTGGGGTTGGCTTGGTCCAGGCAGGTCAATTCAGATTTGTTGTTGACGTTGAAACGGTTGCGAATGGTGCTGTCGCTGCCTTTCACATTTCCTTGGCAGTCACGCCCATCAAGGCTGCGCAGGTGTGCTGTGGTCAAGCTGTCCGCCAGCGTGCCAGCACCATCTGTGGCGGCCCAAGTGGGCATGGGGGTGGACAAAGCAATGGCGCCATCCGTGCTTTGGGTCGCCAAGGCTGCACCGGCTTGTCGGATGTGTTGACCGAGGGTTCGCCATACCCAGCTCATTTGTTGGCTCTGTTGCAGGCCCTCTTGGGCCAAGGCGTGGTTTTGTTGCGCAAAGCCCCAAGCGCTCAGAGCCGCCAGCACCACCATGGCGGCCAGGGCTTGGCCCACCAACCAATCGGCCAAACCCAGACCGGCTTGATGTGAACCATTCATTTTCAAAAGGATGGGGCGATGGCGCATTCGGATCTTCATGGCCGCACATGCAACCAATAGCAGCGGTGCTGGGCGGGGCAGTTCAAGCCAGGGGGGTAGTTGGTGGCTTCCATCAGTGTTTTGTCTGTATCACGCCAGGCCAAGCCAATGCCAATGTGCTGCGGGTCGGCGGGTGATTGCCACAGTTGGGCTTGCGCGCCAGGCATGCGGTTTTGCACCTCTCGGGTCCATGACCACAGGTCTGACAAAGCCCAATCCACCAAGTTGCATGGGCGGTTGCTGCAGTCAACGGCGCTGGGGACTTGGCCCCAGCCCAAGCGATAAGCACCCAATTGCCCTCGATTGGCGCGCAAGCGCTCGGCCATGTCTTGGGTCAGCCAAGCGGCCTGCTCCGTGTTGTGCTGGCTGCGCCAAGCCAATGTCGTTTTTCCTTGCAGCCACAGCAGGCCCAACACGCCCATGGACAGCACACCCAAAGCGACCACGGCCTCGGTCAATCCCCAGCCTGCACAGCAGACCTTGCCCGAGGTACGGGCCTTTAGCTGCTGCATCTGTCACCCGATTGCCAGCGAACCCGACCCGCAGCGCTGATGCAAACCGTGTTGGCCGCTTGGCTGCGCAAATCGTTGAGGGGCCTGAACACAAAACTGTCGCCAACGGTGCCCGGTTCTCCGCGCCGGTTGATGCCCAGCTTTTCGGTGCGCAAGTTGTGCACCATCGCCACACCTTCGGGCAAGCCTTGCTGCGAAAGGGTTTGGCCATCCAGGGTGGTCACCCGCCAACCGCAGCGCCAATCGCTGGCTTGGGCGCTCAGCCCGGTGCAGTCTGTGGCCCGCACCATCTGCAAATCCACGCCTTGTTGGATGGCTTGGATCCGCGCCCATTGCAGGCCATGGACAAAACCTTCCCTGGCCGCTTGAACCTTGGCTTTTTGCACCCCTATTTGCCATGAGGACAAGCCCCAAGCTGCGCCAATCGCTGTCAGTGCCAGCACGCACAAAGCCTCAGCCAGCCCAAAACCGCGGGCATTTGGCGCATGCGCTTGGATGTGTAAGAGTTGCATGACTGGTTAATTACAAATAGCTCATTTTTAAACTCCTTTTCTCATCTTGGCAAGAGAGGTTTGGTCAGGCTGATTTGGACCGGGGGCGGACATTCGGGGATGGGGCGGGGGAATGCTGATAGAATCTGCCGCTTCGAATCTTTAGGCGCGTAGCTCAGCTGGTTAGAGCACCACCTTGACATGGTGGGGGTCGTTGGTTCGAGTCCAATCGCGCCTACCAATGCCTCGTCGCTTCGCCAGCAAGCGACACATCCATCACCCTTTGGCAATTGGTTTTTAAGCCCGGTGCCCATCTATTGGGGCTAGTGCTGTTGTTAAGAGGAGCCTGGCCCTTTGGTGCTGATGGGGGGCAAGGGTGGTGGGGTTTCCTTGACCTCCTTCACCTGTGCATCAATGATGTCCCCACCCGAACGGCTTGATGCTTGTGTCCATGGCTGGGCTTTTTTCTGCCATTGCTTGTACCGGCTCAGGGTCACAAGGATATTGGGCCTGCGTCCGGTCAAAGCCCAGGTGAACCCTGAAATCACGAACAGGACCAATCCCATCAACAACAGGCCCAGCAAAAAAACCAAGCCCATGGCCAACAGCCATATGCGCAGCAACCATTTCATGCGTCACCCATTGGGCCAATAGCGGCGGCTTGTGCGTCGGGTCGGTCCGAAAACAAGATGCCGCCTTTGGCCTTGGACGTTTTTGGGGTTTCCATGATTTGCACCATCACATCTGCGGGCGTGACTTGAAAGTGGCGCACGACCGCATCGGTCACATCTCTGACCAAGGACCGTTTTTGATCCATGGTGCGACCCTCCACGGCGTAGATGTAAATTTCAGGCATGGCTTGGTCCTTTTTGAGCTGGAATATCCATAATTTGTATTGTCTGAGCATTTTGCAATTGGCCTCACTCCATGCTTGTCCTCCCCCCGGGAAAACCTGGATTTGATTGCATGGGACCGTTCCTAGAATGGTTTGAAATTCTTTCAATAAATCCATCGACAAGAGAGTGGCTGCATGGTCAAAAAATCCCCAGAGCCCAAAGTTGCAGATGCCGCCGCCATTCGGGTCATCAAGAAGTACCCCAATCGGCGCTTGTACGACAGCGCATCATCTTCTTACATCACCCTGGCCGACATCAAACAATGGGTGATCGATGGTGTGCCGGTCCAAGTGGTGGATGCCAAAACCAGCCAAGACCTCACGCGCAGTATTTTGTTGCAAATCATTTTGGAAGAAGAGGCCTGTGGCTCGCCTTTGTTCACCGAAAAAGCTTTGGCCGACATGATTCGCTTTTATGGCCACACCATGCAAACCCACATGGGTGGCTTCATTGAAAAAAATATGCACATGCTCAAAGACATGGTGGGGCAATACAACGCACATGTCTCGCCCTTGTCAGGCAACGCAGCAAAACCTTTTGCGGGCATGCAGCCCCCGGCTGTACAACAGATGATCAGCGGTTACATGGAGCAGTCGCAGAAAGCCGTTGCCCAAATGCAGGCCCAAATGCAAGAGAACATGAATCGCCACACCGAACAAATGTTGACAGCCATGGGGCTGAAACGCTGATCCACGCCAGTCCCAATTTGCGGGGACAATGCCAGTATGTCAATCTCTGAAATACTGGCCCCAGCGGGCCCGCGCGCCACGCCGCCCAAGGTGGGTTTTGTCAGCTTGGGGTGTCCCAAGGCCTTGACCGACTCAGAACTCATTCTCACTCAGCTCAGTGCCGAGGGTTACCAAACCTCCAAGTCCTTTGAAGGTGCGGATTTGGTGATCGTCAACACCTGCGGTTTCATTGACGATGCGGTCAAGGAAAGCTTGGACACGATTGGCGAAGCCTTGTCGGCCCATGGCAAGGTCATCGTCACCGGATGCCTGGGCGCGCGTGACGACGAGCAAGGCGGCAATTTGGTGCGCAATGTGCACCCCAGTGTGCTTGCGGTGACAGGCCCCCATGCCACCCAAGAGGTGATGGATGCGGTACACCTGCACCTGCCCAAGCCGCACGATCCGTTTGTGGATTTGATGCCGGCCCCCATGGGTGTGGCGGGTATCAAGCTCACACCCCGTCACTATGCTTATTTAAAAATCAGCGAAGGCTGCAATCACCGCTGCACCTTTTGCATCATCCCCTCGATGCGTGGCGACTTGGTATCCAGGCCTGTTGGCGATGTGTTGAGCGAAGCACGCGCCTTGTTTGAAGGTGGTGTGAAGGAGCTATTGGTCATCAGTCAAGACACTTCTGCTTATGGCGTGGATGTGGCTTACCGAACCGGTTTTTGGGATGGCAGGCCGATCAAAACCCGCTTGCTGGAATTGGTCGAGGCCTTGGCTGATTTGGCCCAAGCGCACGGTGCTTGGGTGCGCTTGCACTATGTCTACCCCTATCCGAGCGTGGATCAAATATTGCCCTTGATGGCCACTGGCCGCATCTTGCCTTACCTGGATGTGCCCTTTCAGCACAGCCACCCGGATGTGTTGCGGCGCATGAAGCGGCCCGCCAGCGGTGAGCGTAACTTGGAGCGTTTGCAGCGCTGGCGCGACATCTGCCCTGAACTGGTGGTGCGCAGCACGTTCATAGCTGGGTTTCCAGGGGAAACCGAGGCGGAATTTGAAGACTTGTTGGCTTTTGTTCGTGCTGCGCAAATTGACCGCGCCGGTTGTTTTGCTTACAGCCCGGTGTCAGGCGCAGCGGCCAATGACATCCCTGGCATGGTCCCCGCTGAACTGCGCGAAGAACGCCGCGCCCGTTTCATGGCGGTGGCCGAAGCCGTGTCGGTGGAAAAGCTGCGCCAGCGCATTGGCGCTCGGATGCAAGTTTTGGTGGACTCGGCGCCGGGTTTGGGGCGCAAGGGGGCTATTGCCCGTACTTATGCCGACGCTCCGGAAATTGATGGTGTGGTTCGCATCCTGCCGCCCCAAAAAGCCAGCAAAATTTTGCGTGTGGGAGAATTCACCCAGGTACAGGTCGTGGACACACAAGGGCACGATCTGGTGGCACAAGCCGTATAAGTCCATGGCCCGAAACGAAAACAGCTGCAATGATTTGCAGCTGTAGGATGTAGGTGGTGCCCAGGAAGGGACTCGAACCCCCACGATGTTACTCGCTAGTACCTGAAACTAGTGCGTCTACCAATTCCGCCACCTGGGCATTTCAGGAAAGAGAGAAATTCTATCAAACAATTCAGTCACCCCAGCGCAGGTTTG
>CAMDLJ010000022.1 GCA_945901665.1 Bordetella parapertussis
CAGCAACTCCAGCAATTGCAAAAAACCAATGCCGCCAAGCTCGACGAGATGCGCCAAACGGTGGACGAAAAACTGCAAACCACATTGGAAGCGCGCTTGAGCGAAAGCTTCAAGCAAGTGGCTGAGCGGCTGGAGCAAGTGCACCAAGGTTTGGGCCACATGAAAACCTTGGCCCAAGGTGTGGGCGACTTGCAACGGGTTTTAAGCAACGTCAAGACCCGAGGTATTTTTGGCGAGGTGCAGCTGGAAGCCTTGCTCGAACAGGTGCTGACCATCGAGCAATACGGCAAACAAGTGGAAACCAAGCCGCGCAGCAACCAGCGGGTGGACTTTGCCATCAAGCTGCCCGGTCGCAGCGACGACGGCACGGCCGTGTGGCTGCCCATCGACGCCAAGTTTCCCCGCGAAGACTACGAGCGGCTGCTCGACGCACAAGACCGCGCTGACCCGATTGCCGCCGAAGCCTCGGCCAAGGCCATGGAGTCACGCATTCGCCAAGAGGCCAAGAGCATCGCCGAGAGTTATTTGGCACCACCCCACACCACCGACTTTGCGATTTTGTTTTTGCCGGTGGAAGGTTTGTACGCCGAGGTGCTGCGCCGCCCCGGCCTGATGGACAGCTTGCAGCGCGACTACCGCGTCACCTTGGCGGGCCCCACCACCTTGCTCGCGATATTGAACAGCTTGCACATGGGCTTTCGCACCTTGGCGTTGGAGAAACAAGCCTCTGAGGTGTGGAAGGTGCTGGGCGCGGTCAAAACCGAGTTCGACCGCTATGGCGAATGGGTGGCCAAGGTGCGCGAGCAGGTGCAAAAAGCGGCCGACACCTTGGACCGCGCCGACACCCGCAGCAAGCAAATGCGCCGTGTTTTGAAAGGTGTGGAGGCCTTGCCCGAGGCCGAGGCTTTGGCACGCTTGCCTTTGGGCCCAGACCCTGAAGAAGGCTTGGACAACGATGCGGGTTGAAGCTTGAGCCCCGAGTTGGCCCGGCTGATCGCTGGTCAAATTTTTTTACACGCCTGCATGACCGGCATGCGCATGGCCGGCCCCTTGCTGGCGCTGCGCGAAGGCCACACCGAATTGGCTGTGGGGATGTTGTTGGCCATGTTTGCCCTGACCCAGGTGTTTCTGGCTTTGCCCGCAGGCCGTTATGCCGACCGCCATGGCTTGAAGCGCCCGGTGGGTTGGAGCGTGGTGCTGGGCAGTGTGGGCACCGGTTTGGCCGTCATCTGGCCGACCTTTCCGGTGCTGTGCATCAGCGCCTTGTTCACCGGCGGCGCCACCGGTGCAGCCGTCATCGCCTTGCAGCGCCATGTGGGGCGGCGAGCACATGGCATGACCGAGCTCAAACAGGCCTTCAGTTGGTTGGCCATTGGGCCGGCCATTTCCAATTTCATTGGGCCTTTCTTCGCCGGTTTGTTGATCGACCATGCGGGATTTCGGGCCGCATTTTTCATGCTCGCCATGCTTCCTTTGTTGGCATGGTGGTGGGTGCGTCAGGTGCAGGAGTTGCCTGCCATCGTGGTCGACCCCGAGCAGCCCAAACGCAGCGCTTGGGACCTGTTCAAGCTGCCCTTGTTTCGGCGCATGTTGTGGATCAATTGGGTGATGGCGTCGTGCTGGGATGTGCACACCTTTGTGGTGCCTCTGATGGGCCATGAGCAAAACCTCAGCGCCTCGGCCATTGGCAGCATCTTGGGCGGCTTTGCCATCGCAGCCGCTTTGATTCGCGTGGCCTTGCCGGGCTTGGTCCACCGGGTTCAAGAATGGCAGGTGATCTCGGGCTCGATGTTCATCACGGGTATTTTGTTGGTGGCTTACCCCTTCTGCCAAGGCGCGTGGATGATGGGCGCATGTTCGGTGTTGTTGGGCTTTTCACTGGGCGTGATTCAACCCATGTTGATGAGCATGCTGCACCAAATCACGCCCCAAGAGCGCCACGGCGAAGCCATTGGCCTGCGTTTGATGGCCATCAACGCATCGAGTGTGGCCATGCCCATGTTGTTTGGCCTGGCGGGTGCGTTTCTGGGCAGTGCAGGGGTGTTTTGGTCGGTGGCCGCCTGGGTCGGGGTCAGCACCCGCACGGCACTGCGCCTGAAGATTGGCGGCCCGTAAGGCCAGTATCTTTGCGCCAGACCCAAGCGCTTGCGACCACCGCACTTTGGCGTGGACTGAGCCGTCTGGTTGTCAGAAGGCCCCGCGTGGCCGATTCACAAACCCAGTGTCGACAGATCAGGGTGGCGCAGGTGGTGTTCGGTGCTGGCTTGAAATGCCTGCCCCAATGACAGCACGGTTCGCTCATCAAAGGCTTTGCCCACGATTTGCAAGCCCACGGGCAAGCCAGCGGCCAATCCGGCTGGCACAGACATGGCGCACAAACCCAGGTAGTTGATGGGCCGCGTCAGGTAGCCGGGCAGGGGGGATGCTTCATCCACGTCGGCCAAAGCAATGGCTGTGGCGGCCACGGTGGGCAACAACATGGCGTCGAAAGCCTCAAACCATTGCGCAAACACCCGTCTTTGCTGGTGCATGGTTCGGAGCACCTCGGCATATTCACCCGGCCTGAAAGATGCGGCCGCTTGGATGCGTTGTCTCACCGCTGGGCCCAGCGGGACATCGGGGTTGTCGACATAGTCTCGGTGCAAGCTGTGCGCCTCTGACGCAATGATGCGGCCCGTTTGTGCGGCCAAATCAAAAAAGCCGTCGGGCAGGCGCACCGGCACCACAACCGCCCCCAAGCCTTCCAGCACCTGGGCGGCATCGCGCCACGACCCAAGCACCGCGGGCTGCATGAAGTCGGGGAACTGATGGGCATCGGGCATGGCCAATCGCATGCCTTTGACAGCGCGCGGTTCGCGGGAGAAAACCTCCAAGGGTTGCGCAAAGGTGCTGGCATCCCGCGGGTCTGGCCCCGCCAAAGCGACGAGCAACAAAGCGCAGTCTTGCACATGGCGCGCCATCGGCCCGATGGTGTCCAGCGACCAACTCAGCAAGCCGGTGGCATGCAAGCTGATGCGCCCAAAGGTCACCTTCAAGCCGGTCAGGCCATTGAAGGCGCTGGGGATGCGCACCGACCCACCGGTGTCGCTGCCGATGCCCACAGGGGCAAAGCCTGCTGCAATGGCCACCCCAGTGCCACTGGACGAGCCCCCCGGCACCCGGTGCGTCACCAAGTCCCACGGGTTTTGGGGGGTGCCCATCAAGGGGTTGGTGCCCCAGCCGCCAAAGGCAAACTCTGTCATGTGCAGTTTGCCCAAGGGGATCATGCCCGCTTGCAACAAGCGCTCGACTGTGGCGCTGGTCTGGTGGGCCTGCCGGTTGACAAAGTGTTGAGAGCCCAATGTGGACACATGGCCTTGGATGTCGAGCAAATCTTTCAGAACCACAGGAAGGCCTGCGAGCGGCCCCATGGGCAAGCCGCTGGACCTGGCCTGGTCGGCGGCCTGGGCCAGCGCAAGCGACTGATGGGCATAAACCGCTGTGAACGCATGCAAGCGGGCATCGGCTTTGGCGATGCGGGCCAGAAAATGGTGGGTCAATTCCACAGAAGACACATCACCCTTTTTGAGCATGGTTCCCAGCTCACCCAAACCCATCCAAGTCAAAGACATTGCGTTGCTCCTTGTCGATAAAAGTCGAATTCAGTCTCCGCTGCCCTACCTGGCCCGCTTTGCGTGGCTGGTCGAAAAGAAGCCGAATGAGCCAGCGGGGCAGGGTGGGGTGCAAAGCTGGCCATTCATGGCCACCTGCGGGCATGATATCTTTCGCCGCATTCACCCCATCAAAGACCACAGTCAATCAAATGGGCCCATACCCATTTTTTGGAGCGCCATATGCTAGACACCCAAGCCAAAGCCTTGCTGCAACTGATGGTCGAGCGCAAGGTGCCTGCGGTCAACACCTTGCCACCGGCGCAAGCCCGGGATTTTTATTTGGTGCGCAAGGCCTTGACCCAACCAGATCCGCCAAGTGTGTCATCCACCCGAGACCATGGCCCGCTGTTGGGCGGCGTCAACGTGCCCATCCGTGAGTACCGACCCGCTGGTGCCCAGCCCGCAGACACCTTGCCGGCCTTGGTGTACTTTCATGGCGGCGGTTGGGTGATTGGCAACATTGAAACCCATGACGTGCTGTGCCGCCAACTGTGCCAAGCCAGTGGGTGTGCGGTGTTTTCAGTCGATTACCGCTTGGCGCCAGAGCATGTGTTTCCCGCTGCATACGAGGACGCCTTGGCTGCTTTTCACTGGGTGGTGTCGCAAGCCCCTGATTTGCACATTGACCCACTGCGGGTGGCTGTGGGCGGCGACAGTGCGGGCGGCAATTTGGCGGCCGCGGTGTGCCTGGGCGCGCGGGGCAGCGCACAGCCACCGGCTTTTCAAATGTTGATTTACCCGGCCACGCTGATGTACCCCGATACACCGAGCTTTCATGCCAATGGCGAGGGCTATGGCTTGACCGCGCAAGCCATGGATTGGTTCATGGACCATTACCTGCCCACGCGGGGGCACGGCGACGATTGGCGCGCTTCTCCGCTCAAAGCCAGTTCTCACGCAGACTTGCCGCCTGCCTTGGTGTTGACGGCGGGCTTTGACCCCTTGCGCGATGAAGGCTTGCAATATGCAGATGCCTTGTCAAATGCGGGTGTTGAGGCGCAGTACATTTGTTTTGAGCGACAAATCCATGGCTTCATCACCATGGGTCGGGTCATCCGAGAGGCCTACACCGCTGTCGATGTTTGTGCGCAGGCCTTGCGCCGCCATGTGGGCACCAAAGGCACCGATGGCAGCGGTCGCTGAGCGCGGCCCCAGTTCACCGCAGATGGCGATGGGATAAGCACATGGATACCTCCGATCAAACGCACCCCTTTGAATGGCCTCAGTACGTGTTGGACCGGGTGATGGCCAAGCGTGGGCAACTGCATGTGTATCCGTCTTTTTCAGCCGCAGAGACGGCGTTGCTGGTGATTGACATGCAAAACTTTTATGTGGCCGAGGTGCCCACGGCGCGTGCCATCGTGCCCCACATCAATCAACTGGCCGCCGCACTCCGGCAACAAGGTGGCACGGTGGCCTGGGTCAACATGACGGCGGGCAAAGGCGGTGACAGCCTCTGGTCGACCTATCACGACAACTTTTTCACACCCGAAAAAGCCGCGCGCCATCGGGATCAACTCTCTGAGGGTGCCACAGGCCATGCGCTTTACCCGGCGCTCAACTGCCTGCCCAGCGATTGGACGGTTTGGAAAACCCGCTTTTCCCCGTTCATCGCTGGAAGCTCCCCACTCGATTCCATGCTGCGCGCCAAGCGCATCCGCAATTTGATCGTGGTCGGCACCGCCACCAATATGTGTTGCGAAACGGCGGCCCGCGATGCCATGATGTTGGACTACCGGGTGATCATGGTGGCCGACGCCTGTGCAGCCCGCTTCGATGAAGACCACATGGCGGGTTTGACCTCTTTTTATCAAAGCTTCGGCGATGTTCGACTGACCCAAGAGGTCATCCATCAAGTTTTGTGCCCCTGATGCCCATGACCCGAGAAGAAATCAGCAAATGGGGTGTGCTCGGGCGCGATTCCGGCATGACAGTGGATTGAACGTCAGCCGGGTGGTGGGCCGCACCAGCGTCCTGCCCTGTTGGGGTTAAGCCCCGTAAAAATGTTGGATGTAGCGCCAAGCCTCGTCCACATCGTCGATGAATTGAAACAAGTTCAGGTCCTCGGGCGAAATCACGCCTTCTTCGACCAACACCGAAAGGTTCAACACCCGCTTCCAATAGTCACTGCCAAACAGCACCACGGGAACAGGCTTGGCTTTTTTGCATTGAATCAGGGTCAGGGTTTCAAACAATTCGTCGAGCGTGCCAAAGCCGCCCGGGAAAGCCACCAAGGCGCGGGCGCGCATCATGAAGTGCATTTTGCGCAGCGCAAAGTAGTGGAACTTGAAGCTCAGCCCTGGCGTGATGTAGGGGTTGGGCTCTTGCTCGTGGGGCAGGGCGATGTTCAGGCCCACGCTGATGCCGCCCCCCTCTTGGGCCCCGCGGTTGGCGGCCTCCATGATGCCCGGTCCCCCGCCAGTGCACACAAACATTTGTTCGCTGCGGGACTGCCCTTGGCTGTGCTCGGCCACCCGTCGCCCAAAGGCCCTGGCCAGTTCATAGTAACGGGCGTTTTTCAGCAGCGTTTGGGCGCGCGCAATGGCGCTGGTGTCGCCACTGGCCTGGGCTTGTTGCAATTGGGCCTGTGCCTCTTGCTCCGAGCGAAAACGCGCGCTGCCAAACACCACCACGGTGTGCTCGATGCCACGCTCTTGCTGGGCCAAGTCGGGTTTGAGCATTTCCAGTTGAAAGCGAATGCCACGGGTTTCGCGGCGCAGCAAAAACTCGGGGTCGGCAAAAGCCAATCGGTTCGAGTCGACTTGCAGCGCCTCGCCCAGGGTATGTTGGGCTTGTAGCACTTCCCAGGCCTGTGCCAATGGGTGATCGCGGATGTCGTGGGTGCTGTCCATGGAAATTCTCCTGGGGTGGTGTCATGAAAAAAGGCCCCCACTGGGAGCCTTCTCAAAGGGGGTGGGTGGGTTCAGACCCGGCGGCGGTACTCGCCGGTGCGGGTATCGATTTCGATGCGGTCGCCTTGGGCCACAAAAATCGGCACGCCCACTTCAAAACCCGTGGCAATTTTCGCTGGTTTGAGCACTTTGCCGGAGGTGTCGCCTTTCACGGCAGGCTCGGTCCAGGTCACTTCGCGTTCCACGCTGGTGTGCAATTCCACCGAAATGGCCTTGCCTTCGTAAAACACCACTTCGCCGGGCATGCCTTCTTCCAGGTAGTTGAGCGAGTCGCCCATGTTTTCGTTTTCCACTTCGTACTGGTTGTACTCGGCGTCCATCCACACATACATGGGATCGGCAAAGTAAGAGTAGGTGCACTCTTTTTTGTCGAGCACGATTTGGTCCATCTTGTCGTCGGCCTTGAACACCACTTCGGTGCCAAAGTTGGCGATCAGGCTTTTGAGCTTCATGCGCACGGTGGCGGAGTTGCGGCCCCCACGGCTGTATTCGGTTTTGAGCACGACCATCGGGTCTTTGCCGTGCATGATGACGTTGCCGGCGCGAATTTCTTGAGCGATTTTCATAATTTCTGGGGGTTGTCGGGTTCAAACAGGGGCCGCGGATACAGCCTGGGGCCTGGATCGGGAACAAGGCACTCGCGGCGCATCCTGTTCCCAAAGCCGCTCATTTTAGCCATTTCACCCTTGCGGGCTTTGTTTGTCGCTGCGGGAGGCCGCAAAGGCGATCAATTGTTGGGCCAAATCGGGCTGGCTCAACAGTCCTTGGCGCACCCCGCGCACCCAGTGGGCCCAAGATTTCAAGTCAGCCTCGCTCAGCGTGGGTGGGCATTGCGCGGTGTCAGCGTTCCAGGCCTGGTGGGTTTGGACCAGACTGCGCGGCGCACCCCAAGCGCTCAAAAAAGCGGCCAGTTTGGTGTGGTGCACGCCATCGTCTTGCGGGTAAACCTGCCACACAAAGGCTTGGCCGGCCCAGATGGCGCGCACCCAAGAATCCTCGCCGCGCACCAAATTCAGGTCGTGACGGGCCAGCAACGCATCAAACTCGACCTGGCTGACCCAAGGCAAATGGGTGATGCGCAATGCCCCGTCACCCTTGGCACCGCGATGCGCTTGCCAGGCTTGCACGGCCCGACTCGCCCGACCGGCGCAAACGGATACATCGATGGTCTGCGGCCCATCGGCCCAAGCCGTGAGCCAGGTGGGCAAGGACGCGGGCTCATAACAAAACAGCAGCACGCGCCAGGCCGCTTGGGCGGCATGGACGTGGGTGCGGCCCACTTGGGTGGGGTGGCCACAAGCGCTGTGGCCAGCGGTTTTGGCGTTGGAGGCGATGGAGGCGATGGAGGTGATGGAGGTTGAGATAAGGGCAGGAGCAGGAGCAGGAGCAGAAGCAGAAGCAGAAGCAGAAGCAGAAGCAGAAGCAGGGTAGGCGTCCAGCACTTTTGGGTCGGGCTGTTGGGCTGCCAGGGTTTGGGGGGGCAAGGGGTGCAGCAAACCGCCGGTTTGGGCCGTGAAGCCAGGGTAAAAAAACCATTTTTGCAAGCCGCGTGCCGGGCCGCTCATCACCGGCGAGGGCAGGCCATGCAAGCGCTCGACATGGGCCTCGGCGCTCAAATACTCCAGGTTGATCCACACGGGTGCTGGGCGCTCGGCGGCCAAGGCGGCCTGCACAGCCTGAGGCAGCTCACAGCCAAATGCCTCGATCACCCCATGCATGGGTGCCGCAGATGCTGACGCCGCTGCCAGCGATGTCTGGCTGTGTGCCTGGGCTGCACTTGACCCGTGTCCGATGTCTGCGGGGAGGGGGCCATGCAGTTCGGGCCAGTGCGGTGCAATCTCTGGCGGCCAAGGCAGGACACGCACGCCTGGATGCCCCTGCGGGGCCATCCATTGCAAATCCTGGGGCTGGTCCACCCACAGCCGCACCCGATGCCCCAGCCCTGCCAAGTGACAGGCCAAGCGCCAGCACACACCCAGGTCGCCATGGTTGTCGATGACGCGGCAAAACACATCCCACAGCATGGCGGGCTGGGCTGGCGCCGTGCCGCTGGGTGGCAAGCGGGCCGGTGCGGTTGGTGGGGGGTGGGCCAAATCGGGCATGGCTGTTTATACCCTGTGCGCGCACGGCACAATGCGGCGCATGAGCGCCAAACCTGCGGATGCATTCCCCCCTGAACTGATGGCCCAGGTCGCGGCCTTGCCTGCACTGCCGGGCGTGTACCGCTATTTTGATGCCGACGATCAGGTGCTGTATGTCGGCAAAGCGAATCATTTGAAGCGACGCGTATCCAGCTACTTTCAGCGCGAGCACGGCGGCACCCGCATTGGCCACATGGTGGGCAAGAATGCCCGCATGGAGACCACCGTGGTGCGCTCGGAAGCCGAGGCATTGCTGCTGGAGAACAACCTCATCAAAAGCCTCAAGCCGCGCTACAACATTTTGTTTCGCGACGACAAGAGCTACCCCTATGTGAAGATCACCCACGCCCGCGACAGCGGCAGCGAAACCACCGGCGGCGGTTCACCCAAATCGCACCAAGTCGCGCGCATGGTGTATTACCGGGGTGCGGTGGACAAACGCCACGATTACTTTGGCCCCTACCCCAGTGTGTGGGCGGTGCGCGAGGCCATGGAGCTGATCCAAAAGGTATTTCGCCTGCGCACCTGCGAGGACACGGTGTTCAACAACCGCTCGCGCCCGTGTTTGCTGTACCAAATTCGGCGCTGTTCGGGGCCGTGCGTGGGCCACACCTCGCTGGCCCAGCACGCGCGCGATGTGGACAGCGCCCAGCGCTTGTTGCGGGGCGAAACCCAAGAGGTGATGCAAGACCTGGAGCGGCGCATGTTGGCCCATGCCGACAAACTGGAGTTTGAGCAAGCGGCCGATTTGCGCAACCAGTTGAGCGCCTTGTCCAAAGTGCTGCACCAGCAAGCTGTGGACACGGTGGACGACCGCGATGTCGACGTGCTGGCGGTGCGGGTGAGCGGCGGCAAGGCCTGCGTCAACTTGGCCATGGTGCGCGGTGGGCGCCACCTGGGTGACCGACCGTACTTCCCCGCCCATGTCGACGACGCACAACCGGTCGAGGTGTTGCAAGCCTTTGTGGCCCAACATTATTTAGAGGTGCCCGTGCCCCCCACCTTGGTGGCAAGCCATCCGATTGACAAAGCCTTGCTGGCGGCCTTGAGCGAGCAAACCGGTGTCCGCATCCATGCGGTGCACCAGCCGCGGGAGCAACGCCGGGTGTGGTTGGACATGGCCTTGCAAAACGCCGATTTGCAGCTCAACCGCTTGCTCGCCGAAGAGGGCTCGCAACAAGCGCGCACCCGCGCCTTGGCCGACGCCATGGAGTTGGCCGTGGAAGACCTGGATGGCTTGCGCATCGAGTGTTTTGACATCTCCCACACCGCAGGCGAAGCCACCCAGGCTTCGTGCGTGGTGTTTCAGCACCACAAAATGCAGTCTGCGGAGTACCGCCGCTACAACATCGAAGACATCACCGGTGGGGATGATTACGCTGCGATGCGCCAAGTGCTCATGCGCCGCTACAGCAAACTGGCCGAAGCGGTGCGTGCCGGTGAAGGCCGTTTGCCCGACCTGGTGTTGATCGATGGTGGCAAAGGCCAGGTGAGCATGGCGCGCGAGGTGTTTGAGCAACTGGGCCTGGATTTGTCGCGCATCGTTGGTGTGGAAAAAGGCGAGGGCCGCAAAGTGGGGTTGGAGGTGTTGGTGTTTGCCGATGGGCGCGACAAGCTCACCCTGCCCAAGGACTCAGCGGCCTTGATGCTGTTTGCCCAAATCCGCGACGAGGCGCACCGCTTTGCCATCACCGGCATGCGGGCCAAGCGCGCTCAGGTGCGCACCGGGGCCAGTAAATTGGAAGACATTGCCGGCATTGGCCCGAAAAAACGCGCCAAGTTGTTGCAGCGTTTTGGCGGCGTGCGCGGCGTGGCCGACGCGAGCGTTCAAGACCTGTGTGCGGTCGAAGGCATTTCGCCCGATCTGGCCCAAACCATTTACCAGGCTTTGCGCTGAGCCCAAAGTGGCCAGGGGTGGGTGTTTGTACGGGGTGCTGACGCAAAGCCCAGACCTAAAATGCAAACCATGAATACCACCCCCACTTCTTCCTTGCCGGCCGCGCTGGCCATGTTCAACCTGACTGGCCGTGTGGCCTTGGTCACCGGCTCGGGCAGTGGCATTGGCCTGGCCTTGGCCGAGGGCTTGCGCAGCGCCGGTGCGCGGGTGGTGCTCAATGGGCGCAACCGCGACAAGTTGCTGGCCGCAGCCGACAAATTGCGCCAACTGCCCGGCCCCAGCGAGGGTGTTTTCATCCAGGCGTTTGACGCCACCGATGGCGCAGCGGTCAAGGCCGGTGTGGCTGAGATTGAGCGCAGCGTGGGGCCCATTGATATTTTGGTCAACAACGCCGGCATGACGTTTCGGTCATCGCTGGAAACATTTCCGCCAGAGCAATGGCACAACATCATGCGGACCAATTTGGACAGCGCGTTTTATGTCTCGCAAGCGGTGGTGCCCGGCATGATGGCGCGCAAAGCGGGCAAGATCATCAACATTTGCTCGGTCATGAGCGAGTTGGGCCGCCCGGGCACCGCGCCCTATACCGCGTCCAAAGGGGCGCTGAAGATGCTGACCAAAGGCATGGCCGTGGACTGGGGGCCGCATGGCATCCAGGTCAACGGCATTGGCCCGGGTTACTTCAAAACCGAACTCACCGAGGCCCTGGTCAACGATGCCAGCTTCAGCGGTTGGTTGATTGGCCGCACACCGGCCAAGCGCTGGGGCCAGGTGCAAGACCTGGTGGGTGCGGCGGTGTTTCTCAGCAGCGATGCATCGGCCTTTGTCAATGGCCATGTGTTGTATGTGGATGGCGGTGTCACCGCCTCGCTGTGACGCAGGGATTTTTTCGTTCATTCATCAACCGAGTAGTCCCATGCCCCAAGCCCTTGTGATCCACGGCGCCAACGATTTGCGCATTGAAGAAACCGCCGCAGAGCCTTTGGGCGAGCACCAATTGCGGGTGCACATGCGCGCCGGTGGCATATGCGGCTCAGACCTGCATTACTACCAACACGGTGGCTTTGGCACGGTGCGGGTCAAGCAACCCATGGTGTTGGGTCACGAGGTGTCGGGCCAAGTGGTGGCCGTGGGTGCACAAGTGCAGGGCATGGCTGTGGGCACGCGGGTCGCCATTAGCCCCAGCCGGCCTTGTGGCCACTGCATGTTTTGCCAAAAGGGCCAGCACAGCCATTGCCTGCACATGCGGTTTTATGGCAGCGCCATGCCCTGGCCGCACATCCAAGGCGCCTTTCGGCAAGAGATGGTGATCGAGGCCTGGCAGGCCCATGCCGTGGCCGACCATGTGAGCGATGGCGAGGCGGCCATGGCCGAACCTTTGTCGGTGGCTCTGCACGCGGTGCGCCGTGCAGGCTCCTTGGCGGGTGCGCGGGTGCTGGTCACCGGTTGCGGCCCGATTGGTTCGCTGTGTGTGTTGGCCGCCCGTTGGGCGGGAGCGGCCGAGGTGGTGGCCACCGACATCACCGACCAAACCCTGGCCCGGGCGCGCCAGGTGGGGGCCGACCACACCATCAACACCGCGACCACGCCCGAGGGTTTGGATGCATTCAAAGCCAACAAGGGTCACTTTGATGTGCTGATTGAAGCCAGTGGCAATGCCAAGGCTTTGGTGGCCGCCTTTGACGTGTTGCGCCCACGCGGCGTGATCGTGCAAGTGGGCACCGGTGGCGACACCACCATCCCGATGAATGTCTTGGTGGCCAAAGAGTTCGAGTGGCGCGGCACGTTTCGCTTCCACGAAGAGTTTGCCTTGGCCGTGGAATTGATGAACCAGCGCCGCGTGGATGTCAAACCCCTGATCAGCCACAGCCTGCCGCACACCGAGTTCGCCCAGGCCTTTGCTTTGGCCGCTGACCGCACCCAATCGATGAAGGTGCAACTCAGCTTTGCTTGAGCGCCGACGGATCACGCATTGCCGATCAAGCCGTGCCGATTCGGGCCGCTCGCCCCGTGGCGCACCTTGGGTGCTGGTGATGTCTGGGCTGCTGGGTGTGTGCCGGCGTCAATCTGGCTGCACCACTTTGAGCAAGCGATCCAGGCCACCTTGCTCAATGGACACCATGGCCTGGGCCCGCACGGCGGGTTTGGCGTGGTAAGCCACCGATAAACCCGCCAAGCCCATCATGGGCAAGTCGTTGGCGCCGTCGCCCATGGCAATGGCTTGGGCCGGGACAATGCCCAGTTGCGCGCAAGACTGCGCCAACTTGCGGCGTTTTTCTTCGCCGTCGCAAATATCGCCCCAATCCTGGTCCACCATGCGGCCGGTGAGCACGCCATTGGCGACTTCCAGCACATTGCTGCGGGTCTCGTCCAGGCCCAAGACATCGCGCACGCGGTCGGTGAAAAAGGTGAAGCCGCCACTCACCAGCAAGGTTTTCAGCCCCGCCTGTTGGCAGGCTTGCACCAGGGTTTGTGCGCCGGGGTTCAAGCGAAGTCGGTGTTGGTAGACCTCGTGCAGGGCGGACTCGGGCACCCCTTTGAGCAAGGCCACGCGTTGGCGCAAGCTGTCTTTGTAGTCTTTGATCTCGCCGCGCATGGCCGCCTCGGTGATCGCCGCCACCTCGGCCTTGCGCCCGGCGGCGTCGGCGATCTCGTCCACGCACTCGATGTTGATCAGCGTCGAGTCCATGTCAAACGCGATCAATTTGAAGTCTTGCAATCGCAAGGGGGCTTTGAAGCCTTGGATGTTCAGGCCTGGGGCGAAGGGGGTGGAGGTTGGCGTGCTCATGAAATGGTTGACTGCGTTGGTTTATTGGCGCTCATCTTGGGGGGTGTTCTTGCAACAGAGATCACAGGACGGCTAACTTCGCCTTTGCTTCCGGGCCGGTGGGTTCGCCCAGCGAGCGCAGCACCTCGCGCACCAATTGGGCCCGCTCGTGGGGCTCAGGCAGCGCGCGCTCGATGCGCAGTTTGTCGTTGCCCGCGAGCTTGATATGTTTGTTTTTTTGCACCAACTGGATGATGCGCATGCCGTCCACCGGGGCGTGGGGTTTGAAGGCAATCAAGATGGCGCTGGGTGTGGCGTCGACCTTGGCCACGCCATAGGGTTGCACCAGCACGCGCAAGCGGTGCACATCGATCAAGGTTTGGGCCTGCGCGGGCAACTGGCCAAAGCGGTCGACGATTTCTTCCAGCAGGCGGTCGATCTGGTCGGGGGTGTGTGCGCTGGCAAGTTTCTTGTAAAAACTCAGGCGCAGGTGCACGTCGCCGCAGTAGTCCTCGGGCAGCAAAGCTGGGGCGTGCAAGTTGATGTCGGTGACCGCTGCAAAGGGTTTGAGCAAATCGGGCTCTTCGCCGTTTTTGAGCGCGCGCACCGCCTCTGAGAGCATCTCGTTGTAGAGCTGAAAACCCACCTCGTGCATGTTGCCGCTTTGGTTTTCGCCCAGCACCTCGCCCGCACCCCGGATTTCCAGGTCGTGCATGGCCAGGTAAAAGCCCGAGCCCAGCTCCTCCATTTGTTGGATGGCGTCCAGCCGTTGCTGGGCTTGCTTGGTCAGGCTTTGGGTGTCGGGCACCATCAAGTAGGCATAGGCTTGGTGGTGGCTGCGCCCCACGCGCCCACGCAATTGGTGCAACTGGGCCAAGCCAAATTTGTCGGCGCGGCTGATCAAAATGGTGTTGGCGCTGGGCACGTCAATGCCGGTTTCAATGATGGTCGAACACAACAACACATTGAAGCGCTGGGCCACAAAGTCGCGCATCACCCGCTCCAAGTCGCGTTCGGGCATTTGACCGTGGGCCACCGCAATGCGGGCTTCGGGTAAAAATTCTTCCAGTCTTTGCTTGCGGTTTTCGATGGTCTCGACTTCGTTGTGCAAAAAGTAGCACTGGCCACCGCGCTTGAGCTCGCGCAGCACCGCTTCGCGGATCACGCCCTGGCCTTCATCGCGGACAAAGGTTTTGATGGCCAGACGACGCTGCGGCGCGGTGGCGATCACACTCAACTCGCGCAAGCCCTCCAAAGCCATGCCCAGGGTGCGCGGGATGGGCGTGGCCGTGAGGGTCAGCACATCGACCTCGGCACGCAAGGCCTTCATGGTTTCTTTGTGGCGCACGCCAAAGCGATGTTCTTCGTCGATCACCAGCAGCCCCAGGTCTTTGTATTTGACCGACTCGCTCAGCAGTTTGTGCGTGCCCACCACAATGTCCACGCTGCCATTGGCCAAGCCGACCAAGGTGGTGCTGACTTCTTTGGCCGAGCGAAAGCGGCTGACCTCGGCCACCTTGACCGGCCATTTGGCAAAGCGGTCGGTGAGGGTTTGAAAGTGTTGCTCGGCCAGCAAGGTGGTGGGGGCCAAAAAAGCCACCTGTTTGCCCCCGGTGATGGCGACAAAGGCGGCGCGCAAAGCCACCTCGGTTTTGCCAAAACCCACATCGCCGCAGATCAAGCGGTCCATCGGGCGCGGGCTGATCATGTCTTGGATCACCGCATGGATGGCGGCGCGCTGATCGGTGGTTTCTTCAAAGCCAAAGTCGTTGGCAAACACCTCGTAGTCGGCCGCGCTGTAGCGAAACGCATGGCCGGTGCGCGCCGCTCGGCTGGCATAGATGTTGAGCAACTCGGCGGCCACGTCGCGGATTTGCTCGGCCGCTTTGCGCCGCGCTTTGTCCCATTGGGCCGATCCCAAACGGTGCAGCGGGGCCTCATCGGCGCTCACCCCGGTGTAGCGGCTGATCAAGTGCAACTGGCTCACCGGCACATACAGCACGGCGGCGTCGGCGTATTCCAAATGCAAAAACTCTTGCCAACTGGCGCTGCCATCGGCTTGCGGGGCCGCACCCATGTCCAGGTGCACCAAACCCCGGTAGCGGCCAATGCCGTGGGCGCTGTGCACCACCGGGTCGCCCACATTGAGTTCGGCCAGGTCTTTGATCAGCGCCTGCACATCGCTGGCTTGCTCTTGTTTGTGGCGGCGGCGCACGCCGGGGATGCTGGCAAACAACTC